>NZ_JBUDGD010000018.1:0-104101 GCF_055484735.1 Pseudomonas sp. 15C
GCAACTGCAAATTATCCAAAGCCCGATTCACCGCCAGCTCCCCGAGCATGATCAACTGCGAAATCCCCAACAACGCCCGCCGCTGCGACGCCGGCAACAGACTGGCGACGTTCTGCGCAAGGGTCTGGGCCGAAGCGAGCGTTTCACTGGCATCGATCAGCAGTTCTTCGTTTTTGTTGTCCGCAGTCACGGCATACATCCCACGGTGTTTACGCGGCGGCGGCGTGGAACCGGGCTGACAGAGGTAATGGTCGAGCGCACGGTCGGCGGCTTCGTGGAGTTTTTTGGAGTTGCTGGATTCGTAGGGGGATGTGGGGTTGGATTCGGGTGGGTTGGGGGTTGGTTTGATCATGATGAAGCTCCATTTTTATACCTGGTGGAACCACCAAAACCTGTCGCTAAACAGATAAGGGTGGCAGCTGTACGCGGGTTAGCGAACCGAGAGGTATAAGACCCGGCAGACCCGAAGGTCTCCCACGCACAGCCGCCATATCGTCATCGCAAATGTCTGCGACAACTGGAGCGTCGTTGAACTTATACCTGGTCGGGTCGCTAAACCCGGTCGCTGGGTTGGCAGCGACACGTAGACGATATAGACCAGGTGAAAAGCCCACAAGCCGGCGGATTCTGGCGTAGCTGTAGGCAAAGGCGCAAGGAGGTGTAGCCTGGGAGAGTGTTTGGAGATGTCTTTTTAAACATTGGTGTTTATCGAGATCTCATAACGTTTTTCGCCTCAGACGGATTCGTCCCTCATCCCGTTTGTTAAGCTGTTTTCTTAGCGGCGAAGCATGGCCGCTTTCGGCCAAAAGCGGTCGTCGTATCCCGCGGTTATGGCAGGCATTGCACCAACCGCCTGTTTTTGCAGCTGTTGTGGCGATATCGGAGGGATTAGAGTGAGAGGCGTCGAAGCCACTGCTGAGATAACTCACTGATGGAGCGATTATTTCGCAGCCTGAAACCTGAGTTGATTCCATCAACGGGGTACACGACAAGTCATGAAGCTCAGCAAGGCCTTAGGTAATATTTGATGCATCGCTGCAACTTGATCAGACTGCATCAGCTTAACCATGACCTGCCGCTGACAGTGGCCGAAGAAAACTTAACCCACTGCCTGGGATGCGTTGACCTATAAATGCAGAACCTAGCCAACCAGAATACGTCGAGCCAAAGCTTATGATGATTTCGTTTGCCTCCCCCGAATTCTACTTGAATAAAATTGAAGACACACTGCTCAATCCACATGACTTGCAAAAGGCGGGGGTAGCAATTTTCAGCTTCTTTAGCGGAAGTGATTACATCACAGGCCAGCAAGTAACCGTGGACTCTCGGCATTTTGAAATAATATTTAGAGACAAAATGCTAAGCGCTTGGTGCCAAAGAAACCCTAGGGCTACCTTAAAGTGGATTGAGATCATGTACTCTTACTTCAGAAGTATGTCTGCAATTCCCGATATAGCCTCATGCGTATGGCCTTGGGCACGAAGTATTGTCGATATTTATAGGGAATTTGAGTTGGAAGCCTTTATGGCTTCATGTCAGTTAGCATCATGGGATTTTTTCTACGGCAAGGAGCATCACCCCTCTTATTTGGAGTACATGAAAAGCCTTCCACTGAAAAATAAGCATGCGAAGCGATGCAGGCATTTATTCAACACGACCGCTATAAATCTTGGGCATCAAGACTATCTGGAAAATGCTAAACAGGCATTTAAGGATAGAAAGAATTTTGCCGGGGCAAATACAGCAATGGCGATAATAAATTACTATTGCCACGTAGAGCCACGAGATGATGTTCTTGACGAATTGATAGCATTCTTGGCGGGCCGCCAGATGCGTGACTACGTATCTAATGGAAATCTCGACTTCTTAAAACCTCTGATCGGCCAGCTGCACAAAAATAACAAATACGAGTCCTTGTTGAAACTGCTCAGAAGCCTCAAGAAAAATAGCAGTGCATCACCACCGCAATATTCGCATGGCTTTATAATTAGCAATAGCAAGAAGTTATCTATACTGTCTACATCGGGAAAGGATGAATTTGAAAACGAAGACAATTATGAAAGCTACAAGAAACTCATAAGAGTTAGCAACAGATCTACGAATACCGCAATAAGCTTGCTGGGTGAACTCGACGAGGATATTACATATTATGATGAAAAGCGTAGAGGCGCCCCACCTATAGATGACGACCTTAAGTGTCTTGAGCTGACCGTCATTGAACACTTTCGACTACACGACTCATTGTATGGCGAGCTAAACACTATAACCTTAGTCCCCTCCCATAACTTCCCAATACAATCTGCGCTATTTAGTCTTGGAAAAACAGCCCCTATCATCTCAGCAAGTCTTGAAGATATAATTGACGATCCAGATGTGAAGAGTTTCATTTTCTTCCTATCCAGCAGCACCTCAACGTGCAATATTGAGCGAGAGTTCATTGCAAGGGAATTTGGCGAAGATCAAGAAGTGATAATAGACCCCAGCCCTGAACTATTTTTCCAGAAGCTTGGATCTAATAGGCATGACGTTATCTATATTTCCGCGCATGGGGAATATAATCATTGGGGCGAGAGTAATGCGGATGAAATTTATTTCAGCGAGACATCAAGGATAAATGTCGAACTGCTAAAGACCTGTAAGCCGCAAATTGGTCACAAGCGAAATGTCATATTAAACATCTGCGACGGCGCCACCGTAACCATTAGCTGTAATCCATACAGCAGAGGTATGGCCGCTGCCTTGGCGAAAGGCAATCAAACAACAATTTCCCACTTATGGCCGGTTAGCCCTGTTTACGCGTGTGCATTCGGAGCCTTAATCCTCCACTTCATAAAGTCGCATACCGCAATTGAAGCGGCGCGATTAACATTCAACACATTGAACAGTGACCTTGATCAGGTTATCAAAGACATGATCGCGATCTCTCAGTCTTTTAGCGCTTTGGAAGATTATCTTAATGGAAAAAACTTTAATATTCGCGAATTTAAAAACATTGGAAGCGTTGCGGTTTACTCCTAAAGCAGACTAGATATACCCGAGCCTCGAGCCGGAACAAAAGTGACAGCTAAATTTTCCGCAGAGTGTGCGTTTTCTATCAGACAGATCACGAGCAGCAGCGGCCGGTTGATAGAGCTTACGCTGGACATCGAGTTCCCAGATAAGGCAGCGTGCGCTCAGTCGCAGTATTGTCGCTGCAATTTGAAGCTGACCACTCGCGCCTTTCATATCGATGACTAACAAGGTGGTATATATAATGGCCTAACTGTCCGTTTCTGGTCGTTTTCTGACTCTCGCAAAGGGCAGTCATCGGCCAAAACCGGACTAGCGCGGCTAGTAATGAGCGGCCTGACTTTTTGACTCCGTGAACTCTAGGAAACTAGGGGCAATGCATTATGCCCTCACTAAAATTCGCTGCAGGGGATGGTTGATCGCAATCAACGCCTCGATAACACCCTTGAAAACCACATCCAGTGCCAAACCGTGCCCTTGACTTAGGGACGCCGTGTCGAATCCTTGATCTTGTAGCCTGACCATGACTTCAGCTCCCGAACTATCGTGGGCGTAGGCATTCCGGAGGTCGCTAGCTACGAATAGCATTGCAATTCTAGAGTTTCTATTATTCCACCCTTCGGGCTCATCTTCGTTTGAAAACGCATCCAGAGGATCTTCTTGGGCATCCAATAGAGTCAGGACATTCACAAGGGCTTCCAGCAGTTTGAGGCTCTTCAACTTCACCAGTTTATCTCTCGGCACTCCCGCCGCTTGGAGAAGCTTTCGGAGAAAGTCGTCGGGTATCCTTTGGTACACCTCGTGGATGGACTTACAGCGAGAAAGGAACTCTCGCTGGGTCATTTCAAGAGGGGCGACGTGTGCCAGTCTCGCTAAGTACGGGTAGCTCCACCACCCTTCATTCTTGACTTGGTCATCTGAAAGACCAACGATATCTTGAGCGGCTTTGACGATGCCAACACTTCCAGCCAGCACCGACAAGTTTCTACCCAACGCTAACAACTGGTGAGCAAATCGGTCGGTCAGGGAGACGACATGCTCCTCAGCTTTGTCGAAGGTCTCGGCAACCTCAGGTAAAACAGCGTTGGAATGCGCATGGAGTAATTCACGCGTGGGCACACCGGAATAAAGCTCTCGTATTGGAACTCTGATGAGATTTCTGCCCACTCTCAAGCAGCCAGAAAATGCCCATTGTCCGGAGTATGACGGGTTGTTGTACCAAACCTTCGCTTGCCCCGCGGGCGTGCTGTCATAAAGAGTGTTTTGCTCGTACTTCTCCAGAAATCGATCACTTAGGTAAACAGCTTCCCCGAACATGTCATTTCGAACCGTATGAGCCGTGACTGGTTTTTCAATACCTGGCCAAGAAAGATTTTCCGCACTAGGTGTGCGGCACAATTGACAAGAAACTGCTTCAACAGTTGCCCAGATTTGAAGGAGATATCCGTTCCCCTCCTCGTCCTTTCGAAGATCACCGTTGAACCATTTATCTTCGTCGCCAAGAATAAGAACCTTTTGATCCCCAACCAGACCTTTCAGGAATGCCGAGTCAGGTAGCATTGCCTGGTAGTAAAACTGCCTGACTCCACGAGCACCTCTTAACCAAAGGTACTTTCGTAAATACTCGTTGGACATCGTCCACCGGACGTTTCGTGATGCTTTGAAGTAGAACTGGCTGGATATTTCGCCTTCTGCAACAGCAAACTCAGGCAGCTTTGGGTCATCGTAAATAATGCGCTGCTGTTCATTACCGATACAACGCGGGGTCAGTCCCAACGCCATCCAAACCTTTTCTGCAAGGTTATAGGTGTAAAAAAGCCCGCTTCCCCAAGATGCGACGATGTAGTCATAGCCGTTGATGCCGGGAGTGAAAATCTTGCGGGTACCTTTTTCACCGAGCTCAGGCACCGAGTAAGCGACCAGACCTTGCTCGGTGTAGAGCACTGGAGAAGGAGCGACATCATCGGGCACCACCGCCATTGCCATAAGGACAATTTCGCTGGCTGGGCCGTACAGATCGTGCTCGGTGAAGCTGCCTACGTCGACCTTGAGGGATGGTTGAATGCCAATTGGCTCAAGAAGCGCCCTCAAGCGGGCAGGCAGAAATTCGGCTGAAATTGGGAAATCTTTTAGGTAGTCCAGCATTCTTGGTCTCCGTTGCGGCCGTGGAACGTAATGTACGTCATCCATGCACCTCTCCTCGTTTCGAGCAGGGAGACTACCTCGGAAAAATATCAAGCTGCCACTATAGATATCTAGATCAGATATGGTGTTGCGTTAAGTGCTCTCCTCCGCCTGGTTGGTGCCGGTCGGCGCCGGCCGCCTCTGGGTGACCGCTTTCGGCCCATGCTGCAGTTCGTGCGGGGAAAAATCAATTAGTGGACTTTCAATAGGTCTAAGGCTTAGGGAATAGAAAGAGATGGCAGGTACCGGACAGTCTGCCGTTGGGGATATCTTTGGACTCCAGCGATGCTGAAGTAAAGATGTTCATCCATTCAGAAATTTCTCAAGGAACACTTACTTTCTTTAATTGCACACGTGATAGAGTGTTTTTCCAAAAACATTTCCAGTCCTTTCCGTGCGAGCGACATATTGATGTTTGGGCCGATGGTGATTTCCTTGATCCATGAGTGTTGGATAGGGTATTCAAAATAGGGGATTATTACGCCTGCTCTAGTTCGAAAGCTTATATCATGGTTCTTTTCTAAATTTGATTGAATGACCAGCCTAGTTTCTTGTTCGTCGTAAAATTCTTTAGGCTTCACAGCGCAACCATGAAAAAATAGCTCATTAGCTAGTTGTGTCATGGCTCTTTCGATGGTGACAACTTCAGCATCGGGAGAGTTGAAAATTCTTTCATGTAGCAGGATTTTATTTATTTTTGTTTCGTGATAGTCCACCTCCTCCAGCCGGCACACTATTTTCTTATCACGCTCAATATTTCCGTCCACCAGTACTTTTTGCGAGTCAAATTCTATAGAGTAGCCTGCGTTTTTAGGGCAGTAGGACATCCACTGGCGTAAATTATCGCCAGCTTTTGAGAATGAAATTATATATGTATTTCTTTTTGTTAAATTATCTTGAACGAACTCTGGAATCCTACCATAGAGTTCCCTGATTGCGCTCTGGAGTGGCTCATTAGAAATTTCGAAAGTGCTTATCTGTGCGCATTTTCTTCGAATTAGCTCGATTCCTGCCAGCATCTCTTGAGAATCGTTCAAAAAGCCTATGTCGGTAGCCCATAGCGCTTGCCTCTGTATTATACCGGTTAGGCCGTTAACGTCTGTGTAATGGTGAAGATCCATTTATGCCTTTGTCTCGCAAGCGTAGCGATTATTGGGTCAGGCATAATGCCATCATGCAGGACTATTTTCTATAGCAAAGCCGAAACTGCATAGGAGGTTTGTTTAATACAGTGGCTGTTCCACCTGGATGGCCGTTGCGCCGGGATTTGATGAGTCAATTTTTTGCGACTTTTCCATTTTTACTGATCGGCAGCTTTTGGCCGTTTGCTGTCAGTCACGACAGGCAGCAGTCGGCCAAAAGCCGTCATCGAGTGTCTGCAAACTCAGAGCCGATTTACCCCATCTGAAAAGGTGAAACTCTCAACCTGCGCGTTATATCTGCAATTACCTGTGGCAAGCCCTCTGTGAGACTCATGTTCTCCATCGCCCTTTGATGCAAGTGCTGCAATAGAAGAGTATTGCGTTGGGCTCGCTGAAGTTCGAGTCTCACTTCATCCATGTCGGGCACTACGCTGCCATAACGAGCCTGTCGTGCAATGATGTGCCGCCAATGGTCAGCCGATTCATCTTTGACCCCTGAAAACACGTACACGGCCGCAGCGGCGACGGCGTCCGCAATCTGAATGCCGTGTGCTTCATGTGATGCAGCAAATTCTATTGGGCCGGACAGGTTGAACGTGATCGGATGTTGCTCTCCCCCCATTTCAGAGAAACTCTTTGTCGTATTGCCCACCATTGAGGTGAACATCTCCTGGTTGTGTTGGAGAGGTTTAGAGTGATCGCAGACTGCTGTGATTATCTCATGCTCGACTCCCCAATTAGCCAAGAGGGTATATAAAGCGGAGTTGGTCAGATCAAGCACCCATTTGCCCGTCTCACCGTTCGCTAATGATGCCAATTCACTTCGAATATCTTGGTGACGCTTTTGGGCAAACTCACGGATCAACCTGATAGTCTCGGAGTGCTCCGCAACCGCTGACGACGAGAAAATAGTTTCGAGATTTTGCCCGCTGCCGTCCCTCATCAGCGCTTCAAACTCAGCGAAGAGCTCATCCGCACCCGCACCGCGGGTGATGAACTCCATATACAGCACGTTCGCTATGAAGCGATGGAAACCAATCCCATAGAAAAGAGAGTTGATATCGGAATAACAAGGCTCAAAAATGTACTCGTGAAATTTTGCGGCCAAGGCAAACTTTTTGTCGGAAACTGAGACTTTAATTCGACCATCGAAAGCATCAAGCACCTCCGTGATTGCTTTCCTGCCTTTCGCAAACTTCACAAGATTGGCACCTTTTAGCTCGCCCCCTTGGATGTTGTATTTCTTAATAATCCTCTCCACAGTCGTTTTCGCCTCATCATCATCTGTAGCAACCGAGGCGTAGGCGAAGTAATTCTGTCTTGGGTGCAGCAGATTGTTACCTGTAAATCCGGACTCATCGAAATATATTTTTTGTGACATCCCACATTCCTTGTAGTGATATAAATTGGCGTTCGGCACATTAATGCCCCTATTGGGTTAAGAGGACGCTGGTGGACGCCTAATTCTGATCTGAATATCGCAACAAAGGCGGAGAAAAGCCACCAATTTGCCATCGGATATTCCGCCGACTGCTTTTGGCCGTTTGCTGCCGATTGCACTCTTCGCTTCCGACCAATCGCGCACACCTAATCCAGATTTTGAGATTCTCCTGATGCCGCTGCCAGTATCGCGACATATGTGCCTTCCTCTGGGACATAGGAAACAAATTTTTCACTGTTTTGTTTTTGCACCCAAAGGCGTCCACAGTTCTGGCACTCGTAGGCAGTCGACATTCGTTGAATGTAGAGGCTGAATATCCGGTCTTGCAATTTGTCAGCAGCGCTCAACGAGGGTGAAAACTGGCCCAATGCATCGGCGATCGCAGCTTTGTCTCCGGACTCCGCCGACTCGACCAGAGGCTTGAGTTCACGGTGCACCTCATCCCAAAATTCATTTTCTACCTCGTCGCGAAGCAGGCTCGCCTTGTAGGGCAAGCTGTCGGTCTGATCGGTAATCACATGGCCACACCTGCAACCCAGTTTGCTCATTTTCGGTCATCAACCTGATGTTTGATCGCTCATTAAATGGCGGACAGCTCTTCGTAACAACTCCTAATTGATCGTCCGCTCCTGGCCGAAAGCAGCCGTTAACGACCATGCGGTTTTGACAATAGGTCATCTCGACAACTCTCGTCTTTTCCAGATCATTTCGTTGAAATGCGCTTGAATCGCCGCCCCATCCAAACTGCAAACGACAGCTTCAATCTCAAAAATCACGGCCTCACCAACCTAGGCAACACCACCCCATCCCCCAACCTCTCCACCCCCAACCGCACCCTCTCCCCCCCCTGCTCAACCACAACCCCATCCCCCTCAACCGCCACCAACTTCACCCCAACCCCAACCCGCTCCCCCGCCAAAAAGCTCCTCGGCGGTCCATCATTCAAACTCAATATCGCCACCGCCCCGCGACTCCCCGCCATCACCCCGCTCACCTTGATATCCACCGGCGCGGTCTGGTTGGAGAACCACTGCAACGCCGGGCTATCACTCCTTGCTGCCAGCAACTGCGGGGCCGCTGCCGGTGTGTGCGATTCGGCGGTGGTCAGCAACAGCGACGACCATGTCGCGACGCCGACCAGTGCGGCGAGCAGCGCGAGTGCCTGGACCATTTGCGGTGGGGAAAAGCGTGTGGTGAGTCTCATGGGGTGAATCTCCTTTTTGTCCCTGTTGCCAGCCTACGCGGCAATTCTCTCCGTTTTATTTCACACGCCTTACATGTTGGCGGTGCATCTTGGCTGTTCGGGACATGGCGGGACGCGAAGGAGCGTGCGATCGATGGACGCGGGCAAGCAACGGGGTTTTACGCTGATCGAGTTGATGGTGGTGCTGGTGATCATCGGCATTGCCAGTGCGGCGATCAGTTTGAGTATCAAGCCTGATCCTGCGCAGTTGCTGCGCAAGGATGCCGAGCGCGTGGCGCAGTTGCTGCAGGTCGCGCAGGCGGAGGCGCGTGCGGATGGGCGGCCGATTGTTTGGGTGAGTGATGCCAAGGGGTTTCGGTTTAGTCGGCGTAGCGACAGTGGTCGGGGGTTTGAGCATTTCAAGGATGACGCGCAGTTGCGCCCGCGTGCCTGGCAGAGTCCGAAGGTCGAGGTGCGTGTGGAGCCGAAGCAGCGGGTTGTGCTGAATGCTGAGTGGATCAATCCGCCGTTGCAGGTGACGCTGTCCGATGGCTTGAGTCGGTTGAGTGTGCTGCGTGATGGCTCGGGTCGGATCAGTCTGCAATGAGGGCTCAACAGGGGTTTACGCTGATCGAGGTGATGGTCGCGATTTTGTTGATGGCGGTGGTCAGTCTGATTGCCTGGCGTGGGCTGGACAGTGTGACGCGGGCGGATCGGCATTTGCAGGCCAGCAGTGAGCAGAGCGACGGGTTGTTGCGGGTGTTGAATCAGTTGCAGCGCGATGTGGATATGCGCGCGGGGGTTGAGTTGACTGAGCCGCGCAAGGTTGGTGTGGATGATGAGCCGCCTGCTGCCCCGCCTGCGATTACCGTGCGCAGCAGTGACAACAAGGGGTTTCGGTTGGATGTGATTCGCACGGCGGCGGATCAGCCGGGGGCGTTGCAGCGGGTGCGCTGGTGGTTGAAGGGCGACACGCTGTATCGGGCGGTGGCTGAGGCGCGCAGTCGGTATCCGTTGCCGGCGCCTGGGGCTGGGGTGGCGGTGTTGCAGGATGTGCGGGATTTGCAGGTGCGGGTTTGGGAAGTGGATAAGGGTTGGCGGCAGTTGAGTGGGAATCGGCGGGAGGATCCGTTGGGGTTGGAGATTCGATTGAGCCGGGGAACGCCGCAGGGGGTGGAGGTTTATCGGCAGGTGATTGGGCCGTTGCAGTGATGCTTTTTTGTAGGAATGAGCCTGTTCGCGATTGCGGTGGGTCAGTTGTTGGAGAGGTTGGATGGTGTGGCGCTATCGCGAGCAGGCTCACTCCTACAATTGGATTGGGTTGGGTCAGTTTGGGATTGGTTGGATGTGCGGGCGCTATCGCTGGCGAGCCAGCTCCCACAGGGATTGGGGTTGGGCCGTGGGAGATGGGTTGGTTGGTGGATAGCTATCGCGAGCAGGCTCACTCCTACAATTGGATTGGGTTGGGTCAGTTTGGGGTTGGTTGGCTTTGAGGGCGCTATCGCTGGCGAGCCAGCTCCCACAGGGATTGGGTTGGGCAGTGGGGAGATGGGTTGGATGTGCGGGCGTTATCGCTGGCTGGCCAGCTCCCAAAGGGATTGGGGTTGGGCAGTGGGAGATGGGTTGGTTGGTCGGTAGCTATCGCGAGCAGGCTTACTCCTACAATTGGATTGGGTTGGGTCAGTTTGGGATTGGTTGGATGTGCGGGCGGTATCGCTGGCAAGCCAGCTCCCACAGGGATTGGGTTTGGGCAGTGGGAGATGGGTTGGCTGGTGGATGGCTATCGCGAGCAGGCTCACTCCTACAATTGGATTGGGTTGGGTCAGTTTGGGATTGGTTGGATGTGCGGGCGTTATCGCTGGCGAGCCAGCTCCCACAGGGATTGGGGTGTGGGTGGGGATGGTTAGCTGAGGACGACGACGCCGCCTGGGAGTTCGGTGCATTTGATGCCGTAGGCGTCGCGGATCAGCAGGGCGACGCCGGCGAGTTGGTTGAGGTTGAAGCGGGCCTGGACGCGGCGTTGGCCGAGGTCGCGGTTGAGCAGCAGGAGCATGCCGGGGCGGTAGCGGTTGATTTCGTCGATCATCTGGCTGAGGGTGGCGCCGTTGAAGACCAGGACTTGTTGGCGCCAGTTCATCACGGCGGCGGTGTCGACGGTTTGGACGCTGCCGATTTGGCGGGCGTCGTAGGTGACTTGCTGGCCGGGTTCGAGGCGCAGGCTGCGGCCGTCTACGTCGACTTCGACCGCGCCGTCGAGGCAGGTCACGCAGACTTGTTGATCGGTGTTGCGCAGGTTGAAGCGGGCCTGACTTGCGCGTAACCACCCGCCTCCGGCCTGCATCGCCAGCGGCAATCGGGCGGTTTGTACTTCGACTTCGCCGCTGACCAGTTCGAAACCCTGCACGCCTTCGGCAACAGTGCGCTGGTTGATGCGGGTCTGGGTGTTGAGTTCCAGGCTCACGCCTTGCGCCGGTTCGACGCGGCGTTGCTGGCCGACTTCGGTGATGTAGTCGGCGCCGAGCCCTTCGAAGCCGCCGGGGATGGTGCCACGCACCAGCAGGAAGGCGGCTGATGCGGCGATGGCGCCGCCGAGGAAGGCGCGTCGACCGAACCCGCGCGGTGCCTGCACGCCTTGCGCGGCGGGTTGCAGGTTGTGCCACAACACTTTGGCCTGCTCGAACGCCTGAGCATGTTCGGCGCTCAGTGCACACCATTCGCGCAGGGCGCGGGCGTCGGCGACGGTGGCACGGCCGGAGGTCAGCAGGATCAGCCAGTCGTGGGCTTCGCTGTGCAGATTGTCGGCCGCCGAGGGTTCGGCAGGGGTCAGTCGAAAGATGTTCAAACGCGCAGATTCTCAACCAATTGATCGGGCTCTATTCAGAAGACGGTTTTCCGGCCCCGCGACCGAACCGTTGAAACACTTTTCTTTCCAGTTTCGCTGCGCAGTAGCCCAACGCGGCTTTGATTTCCTTCTCGACCATGCGCGTGGAGATGCCGAAACGCTCGGAGATTTCCAGGTGCGGCGCCTCTTCCAGGCGTGCGGCGATGAAGATCCGTCGGCGTCGCGCGGGCAATTCGTAAAGGGCGCTGAGCAGTGACTGGATTTCCTTTTGCCCGCCGACCACCCGCGACGGATCGAGCGATTCGTCGCCGATCTGCAGCAGCTCTTCGACTTCCTCGCCGGTGAGCAGGCGCGCGTCGGCCTGACGCCGGTCGGCGGCGATGTTCAGAGCCATGCGATAGAGGTAGGCATTGGGCCGCAGGACGTTCGGCGGCGTCTCCATGCGGTCGACGCGCAGCCAGGTTTCGTGCAGCACGTCGTTGGCCAGGTCCTCCGAGCCGAGACGTCGGCGCAGACGTCCGCGAAAGTCCTCATAGGACGTCAGAAACAGCTGCGCCAGCGACCCTTGTCCGGTGTCTTTCATCCCCCGGAAACTCCTTCCCATGTGGTGCATTCCATGCGTTTCCCTGAAGACTCCGGTAACAACAGCAACGTGACCGGCTGACGCAAGGCACTGGGCGTCGGCCGGTCGATCCTGAATTGGCGAAAGCTTTCCACCAGCGCGTTGTCGCGCCGTACATCGCCGGTCGAAGTGACCAACCGGTTGTGTTGCACCACGCCGTCGCGCCCGACCCAGACCTGCAACAGCGCGCGGTAACTGCCCGGCCGGGTCAGCGGCGAGCGACACAGATTGCGCTCGACCGCGGCCTGCACCGCCGTGGCGTAACTGCGGCTGACGGCGATGCTTTCCGCCGACTGCTTTGGCGGCGGCTCCGGCACGTCTTCGACCTGCGCCACTTGCAGGGTAAACGCGTCGGCGCGGGCATACCGCGCCATCAAGCCACTGCCGCCGAGCAGTCGACGCAAGGCATCGGCGGCGGTGTATTCACCGTCCACCGCCAACGAGCGGCGGCCGCGACTCAACTGACTGTCGACCAGCACCGCGACGCCGGTGGCGTGGCTGTACTGGTCCAAGGCATGCGCGAGGTCCTGCGCCGGAATGTGCAGCGTCATGCGCACGTCCGCCGGCGTCGGTTGCGCGCCGACCGGGCTCGCCGCGCAGCCAAGCAACCACCCCAGACAGATCCGGCGCACAATAATCGTTGAACGCTGAAAACCGCCTCGGGAAGTGCCTCGCTGCACGGCTGACGAATCCTTGAAAATCGTCATCCTGAGGGCTGTTTATGAATCTGGTGTGACGGCCGGTGCAAAAAAACCATCACGGGAATTACGCAAGGCTTGCACTAGACTCAAGGCATCGCGCGGCCGCATTGGCCGGCCAGGAGGCGAGCATGAAAACACTGTGGCGAATTACTCTCGGCGGGCTGTTGCTGACCGCCGTGTCTGGCGCTTATGCAGAGGAACCGCTGGGTTGCGTGGAGGTGTCGGTCGGCGGCTATAATGCGCCGAACTACGATTGCCTGAGCCAGCAAATGGGCAACAATCCCGAAGGCGCAGCGGCGGCGCAGAAGAATCTGGAAGCGCTGAATGTGCCGGTGCACAAACGAGCGCCGAATCAGGTCGGCCTGGCGACACCAGCCGCGACCAGCACGCGAATGGGCAATACCTTCGGCACATCGGTGAAACCGCAACGCCCACCGCAATAACCCCACCCGCTCACTGATCGTTCCCACGCTCCGCGTGGGAATGCAGCCCGGGACGCTCCGCGTCCCCTCCAGAGCCGAACGCGGAGCGTCCGTGGCGGCGTTCCCACGCAGAGCGTGGAAACGATCAGCGGTGCCTTAGTCGCTCGGCACCTGGCGAAAACTCACCGCCAAGCGATTCCAACTGTTGATCGTGGTCACCGCCATGGTCAGGTCAACCAGCTCTCCTTCGCTGAACTGCTCACGCGCCTGCTGATAAACGTCATCCGGCACGCGACTGTCCGCCAGCAGCGTCACCGCTTCCGCCCACGCCAGCGCAGCTCGCTCGCGCGGGTTAAAGAAGTTGCTGTCGCGCCACACCGCAATCGCATACAGCCGTCGATCACTCTCCCCGGCCCGCCGCGCGTCCACCGAATGCATGTCGGTGCAGAATGCGCAGCCGTTGAGCTGCGAGGCGCGGATCCGGATCAATTGCAGCAGCGGCGGCTCGATACTCAGGTTGGCGGTCAGCGCCTCCATGGCAATCATCGCTTTCATCGCCTTGGGCGAAGCGTTGTAGTAATCCAGGCGCGGGGACATGGGCAGGTCTCGGTGGACGGAATGATGAGTGCACCGTAAGCGTTGGCGGGCGCGGGTTACAGCCCCAATATTTCGATTTATGGCTACACCATTAATCTCGGAATCACGCGATCCCCTGTAGGAGTGAGCCTGCTCGCGATAGCGGTGTGTCGGTTGGTTAATTGGTGCCTGACACACCGCTATCGCGAGCAGGCTCACTCCTACAGGGGTTGTAGGCCAATTCCGGGTATTTGCGGTAGGCAACTATTGCCAATCGGCCAATAGCAGTAATCTGCCCGACACTTCACTCATCGCCCCCGGAGCCCTGTCGGTATGGAACTTCATGTCGTGATCAACGGCCGCAAGGACCTGGCCGGTCAGTTGTATCGACAACTGCGCGGGGCGATCGAATCCGGGCGGCTGGCGGCGGGCACGCAATTGCCGCCCAGCCGTTTGCTCGCCGAGCAATTGGGCATCTCACGAAAGACCATCTCCGACACCTATGCGCAGCTGACCTACGAAAACTTCCTCACCGGGGTCATCGGCAAAGGCACCTACGTCAACGCCCGCCCGGCGCAAATCCAGCGCAAGCAGAGCCACAGTGAACTGGCCAGCGCCGAGGTGATCGAGAGCTGGTGCAATCTGCCGGTATTCTTGCGCCATCCGACGCTGGAAGGTTCGCTGCGCTACGACTTCATCGGCGGCGCTACCAGCAAGGGCCAGTTCCCCCACGATGACTGGCGCCGCTGCGTGTCCCACGCCATGCGCCAGATGGCCCAGTCCAAGGGCTTCTACAGCCTGCCCGAAGGCCTGCCGGCGCTGCGCAACGCGATTGCCCGACACATCGCCTTTTCCCGCGGGGTCAATTGCCAGGACGAGGACATTGTCGTGTGCAACGGCGCGCAACAGGCGCTGGACCTGATCAGCCGCGTGCTCACTCGCCCCGGCAGCATCGTGGCGATGGAAGATCCCGGTTATCCGCCGGCTCGCCTGCTGTTTGGCACCCATGGCGCCGAAGTCATCGGCGTTCCGGTCGATGCCGAAGGCATGCAGGTCGAGCACATTCCCGATGGCACGCGCCTCATCTATGTCACGCCATCGCACCAGTTCCCGCTGGGCATGCGGATGAGCCACGCGCGCCGCGAAGCCCTGCTGGCCCGCGCCTATGAGCTGGGCGCAATCGTCATCGAGGACGATTACGACAGCGAATTCCGCTACGAAGGCCGGCCGACCGATTCGCTGTTCAGCCTCGACCAGCGCGGCATCGTTGCCTACGTCGGCACCTTTTCGAAGACCCTGCTGCCGGAGCTGCGTCTGGGTTACGCGATTCTGCCGCCGGCGATCCTCGAAGCGGTGATCCGCGCCAAGCAGCTTACCGACTTGCACGCCTCGACCCTGCCGCAATGGGCGCTGGCCAAGTTCATTGCCGAGGGCTGCCTGCTCAAGCATATTCGCCGCTGTCACACCATTTACGCTCAGCGCCGCGAGCGCATTCTGGCGCGCATGGCGGACGATCTGTCGCCGTGGCTGGAAGCGGTGCCACCGAGTGCCGGTTTCCACATGACGGTGTGGTGCAAGGTGCCGATCGACTTGCCGCTGGTGATCGAGCTGGCGAAAAAGGTCGAGGTTGGCCTGTACGCGATCAACGGTTTCTATTACCAGCAACCGGCGAAAAACGGTCTGTATTTCGGCTTCGGCGCGATCGAAACCCTGGACATCGACACCGCGCTGGATCGCCTGCGCGACATCCTCGAACAGCTCACCTGAGCCATTGGCCTGAGGATTTAACCGCCGATTGGTTATTGGTCTTCGAGGGTTGCAGGCCTATTCTGCACAGGCGTTATCCCTCAATGAGCAGGATTCGTCCGGCCTGATTCAGGAGTGTGAGCAATGTCCAACGAAGTGATCAACACCGTGCAGGTGCAGGCTGTCGCCGGCCGTTCGGAGGAGCTGGGCAAGCAGTTGCAGAGAATCGTCGACACCCTGCGCGAAACCCCGGGCTGCGATTCCTACCTGGTCGACCGCTGCCCAGAGGACAGCCACCGCTGGACTGCCAGCGCGCGCTGGCAGTCGGAAGCGGCGATGCAGGCGCATTTCAACCGGCCCGAGGCGCAGGGGTTTATCGACCTGATCGATAGCCGCTTGGCCAATAGTGTGGATTTCAACAGCTTTCCCATCGTCTGAACCGGCCCCTTCGCGAGCAGGCTCGCTCCCACAAGGTTACGTGTTGCTGACGAGACAGGTGAGCAACCTCGAACCCTATGGGAGCGAGCCTGCTCGCGAAGGCGTCAGCCTGGTCAACATTGGTATTGTCTGACCCACCGCTATCGCGAGCAGGCTCACTCCTGCATGGGTATTTGCCAAGCCACAAATCTCACCCAATCCCCGAATCCCTGTGGGAGCGAGCCTGCTCGCGAAGGCGTATTGCGCCGCGCCGCAAATCCCTCTGACACCGCCAATTGGTCACCCCATCTTCCCGAACATTGGCCGTTTGAATGCTCCAGACTGCGGACTACTGTGATCAGCAACACCCATCATCACAGGTAACCTGCCATGAAAGCCCTGCCCCTGCTCGCCGCCGCCCTCGCCTTCAGCCTTTCGAACGCTGCCCTGGCCCACGACCCCTCGGAAAAAGTCACCGTGCTGCAAGAGCAACTCCTCAAAAACGCCCCCGGCAAAAAAGCCATGATGATCGAGGTCGACTACCCGCCTGGCCAGTCGTCCATCGCCCACAAACACGACGGCACAGCGATGGCGTATGTGCTGGAAGGCGAAGTAATTTCCCAGGTCAAAGGTGAACAACCCATCACGTACAAGAAGGGTCAGTTCTGGTACGAACCGGCCGGCTCCGAGCATCTGGTGTCGAAAAACGCCAGCCAGAGCAAGCCTGCCAGGTTGTTGGTGTTCATGGTCCTGGCCCCCGATGAACCCGTGCTGATCCCGCTGAAAGACTAATGGCTGCCGGATCAGCAATAGCAGAAAACGCTTATCGAAGGATCAGGGCTTGTATCGATAACAAAGGATCTTTCGCTAGCAGGCTCGCTCCCACATTTTAGAATGGTTTCCAGGTGTGGGAGTTGCACTGGCGAAGTTTTGTCGCCCGTACATATCCCCACACGTAATCCTTTTGGACTTCGTCAGTAGCACCCATTAATGTCCATACGCGAATGCTAAACAGACATTCACACTGTTGATAATCGCCAAGGAATGGACGAGAACATTATGAGCGCTAACGTAGAGAAATCCTTCATAGCCAGAGTTACATGCAGCGCGACGCGCATGACGTACTTCGATCAACACCCTGATGCCGATGAGTTGAAGGGGTCGGGGCATCTTCTTACTACCGCTCATGCCTATTCGCGACTAAACATAATGGCGCCCTATTACGAAAACGGCATCAACCCTGTCCACATAGTGGCTTACTTCCGTTGTTACGATGATTACTACAATATTCAGATTCGTAGCAGTCACTATTTTGGTAATTTTTTCAGCAAGAATGATGATCGTATTCTTGGCGCATTCCCGGCAGCGGGTGGTGATACTACGTCGTTCAATCTTTATAATTCCAATAGCGAACTTGTAACCCTGGACAGCCTTGAAGGCAGTCACGCAACGGTTTATCTGCGAGCTCGAAACGCGGGTTTCATCAATAGACAATTACGCGAAGACGTATACGTCTACACGTATGGCGACGCACCGGGTGACCCGGTGACGTTCAATCTGGAGATTCTTGAGCGGAATGTCGATTATCCGACTTCCAATGTGCCCTACGCTCAAGCGTAATCAGCTCATTCAATAAATAACCGACAATAAAAAGCCCCGACATCTCACGATACCGGGGCTTTCTCATTCAACCACTACTTACGCCAATTCAAGCTCGGCATTCGCAGCAGCCACAGGCACGATGGTCTGCCCGCTCAACGCCAGATCCAGCAGCTCGCGGTTGGCCACCGCGTACATGGCGTAGTCCGTGCCGCTCGCGGCGCGGATTTCCACCAGCATGGCGCGCCAGCGCGAGATCATGCTTTCGTGCTGTTCCATCCACAGCGCCAGACGTGTTTCCACGTCCTGGGTGCCGTCGCCCTGTTGCAGGACGGAGATGGTGATCGCGCGTTGCTGCCAGTCGACGTCGTCACGGAACGCTTCACGGGCCAGCGCCTGCCAGTTGTTTTCAACCGGCAGTGCGCTGATCTGTTGCAGGTACCAGGTGATGTCCAGCGCCGAACCCACGGCGAAGTAGGCCTTGGCCACCTCGGCCGGGTTCTGCCCGGTAACGTCCGAGGCTTCGATGATCGGCAGCAGCGTGTACAGGTGCGAAGTGCCCGCAACCATACGCGCCAGCAATTCCGGCACACCGGCGGCGACGTAAGCCTGATAACGCGCCTGCCAGTTTTCGCGGATTTCGCCGCTCAGCAGCTCGTCGAGTTTCAGACCCAGCTCTTTCAGGTGCGGACCGAAATGCGCGACGTCACGGGCAGCGTTCTGCTCGTTGCGACGGGCACGCAGGAACCAGCGCGTGGCACGGCGACCCAGACGCATCAGCTCGTCCATCAGCTCCAGCTGCACGTCAGCGGAGACCTGATAGTCCAGCGCTTCGATCTGACGGAACCAGTGCGGAAGATGGAAAATGTCACGCACGATCACATAAGCACCGGCCACATTCGCCGGGCTCATGCCGGTCGACTCTTTGAGTCGTTGAACGAAGGTGATGCCCATGTGGTTGACCAGGTCGTTGGCGATCTGGGTGCTGACGATCTCGCGCTTCAGACGGTGACGACGCATGGCTTCGGAGAACTTGCTGACCAGGGTCGGCGGGAACGCCGTTTCCATGTCGCGGGTCAGGTAATCGTCGTCCGGTACCTGCGAGCCCAGCAGTTGCTCCTTGAGGTCGATCTTGCTGTAGGAAATCAGCACCGACAGCTCTGGACGCGTCAGACCGTGGCCTTCAGCGATACGCTCGGCCAGTTGCTCTTCGGTCGGCAGGAACTCGATGGCGCGGTCCAGCTTGCCGCGGCCTTCAAGATCGCTCATCAGACGCTTGTACTCAGCGATGCGCGCATAGGCACGACGCGCCGCCAGGGACAGGGCCTGAGTCTGCTTGTAGTTGTTGCCCAGCACCAGATTGCCGACTTCGTCGGTCATGCTCGCCAGCAACTGGTTGCGTTGCTTGTCGGTCATGTCGCCGGCCTGAACCACTTCGTTCAGCAGGATCTTGATGTTCACTTCGTGGTCGGAGCAGTCCACACCACCGGCGTTGTCGATGAAGTCGGTGTTGGAACCGCCGCCATTGAGACCGAACTCCACGCGACCCAGTTGGGTCATGCCGAGGTTACCGCCCTCGCCCACGACTTTGCAGCGCAGCTCGTTGCCGTTCACGCGCAATGCATCGTTGGCCTTGTCGCCGACATCGGCGTGGCTTTCGGTGCTGGCCTTGACGTACGTGCCGATACCGCCGTTCCACAGCAGATCCACCGGGGCCTTGAGCAAGGCATTGAGCAGTTCGGTCGGGGTCAGCTTGTCGGCCTTGATGTCGAAGCGTTCTTTCATCTGCGGGCTGATCGCGATGCTCTTCGCACTGCGCGAGAAGATCCCGCCACCTTCGGACATGATGCTGGTGTCGTAGTCGGTCCAGGCCGAACGCGGCAGGTCGAACAGACGCTGACGCTCGACGAAGCTGGTCGCCGGGTTCGGATTCGGGTCGATGAAGATGTGCATATGGTTGAAGGCCGCGACCAGTTGCAGCTTGTCGGACATCAACAGGCCGTTACCGAACACGTCACCGGCCATGTCGCCGACGCCCACCACAGTGATGCTGTCTTCCTGAACATTGATGCCGCGCTCGCGGAAGTGGCGCTGTACGCCGACCCACGCGCCTTTGGCAGTGATGCCCATTTTCTTGTGGTCGTAACCGGCCGAACCACCGGAAGCAAACGCGTCACCCAGCCAGAAGCCGTAGTCGATGGCGATGCCGTTGGCGATGTCGGAGAAGGTCGCAGTGCCTTTATCCGCTGCCACCACCAGATACGGGTCATCGTTGTCATGGCGCACAACGTTGGCCGGCGGTACCAGCGCGCCGTCCTTCAGGTTGTCGGTGATGTCCAGCAGACCGGAAATGAAGATGCGGTAGCAGGCGATGCCCTCGGCCGCGATCTCGTCACGGCTGCCGCCCAGTGGCAGACGACGCGGCAGGAAGCCGCCCTTCGCGCCCACCGGCACGATGACCGAGTTCTTCACTTGCTGGGCTTTCACCAGACCGAGAACTTCAGTACGGAAGTCTTCTTCACGGTCGGACCAGCGCAGGCCACCACGTGCGACGTTACCGAAGCGCAGGTGCACGCCTTCAACGCGTGGCGAGTAGACGAAGATTTCGAACTTCGGTACCGGCTTCGGCAGTTCAGGGATCGCGTGCGGGTTGAACTTGAAGCTGAAGTACGACTTGTTCTGGCCCTTGGCGTCGGTCTGATAGAAGTTGGTGCGCAGCGTGGCTTTGATCAGGTCTAGGTAACGACGCAGGATGCGGTCTTCGTTGAGCACCTGAACATCGTCCAGTGCAGTCAGAATCGCTTGTTCCAGACGCAATTGCTTGTCTTCGAGATCATCGTCGCTGAGCTTGCGCGCCAGGTAGAAGCGAGTCTTGAACAACCGGGTCAGTTCGCGAGCGATGTCGGTGTGGTTGTTCAGGGTGCTGGCGATATAACCCAGATCGAAGCCCAGACGAATCTGCTTCAGGTAACGGGCGTAAGCACGCAGCAGCGCAACGTCGCGCCATGGCAGGCCGGCGGTCAGTACCAGACGGTTGAACGCATCGTTTTCGGCATCGCCGCTTACGATGTGGACGAAGGCGTCCTGCAGGGTGTCGTTGAGTTGCTGGATGTCGAGGTCCAGGCCTTCAGCGGCGGTGAACGCAAAGTCGTGAATCCAGAACTCGCGGCCATTGGTATGACGCAGACGGTACGGAAATTCACCCAGCACGCGCAGGCCAAGGTTTTCCAGGATCGGCAATACGTCGGACAGCGCCAGCGGCGTGTCGGCGTGATACAGCTTGCAATGCAGCTCGCGCTGGCCGGAAACCTGCCCCAACGGCTGATAGAAGCTCATCACCAGCGGATTCTTTTCGTTGAGGCTCAGCAGGTGCTGCATGTCGACCACGGCCGAATGCGCAGCGAAACGCTCGCGGTAGCCAGCCGGGAAACCTTTCGGGAAATCCGCCAGCACGTTGGTGCCGTGGGCTTCGCCGAAGCTTTCGACGGTCAGTGCAGCGTAGTCGTCCTGCCAGCTGCGGCAGGCCTGAACCACTTCTTTTTCCAGCAGCACCGGGTCGATGTCGAGACGGTTTTTCGGGTCGACGCGCAGAATCAACTGCACGCGCGCCAGTACCGACTCGGAGAAGAACGTCCAGAATTCGCAATCGGAGGCCTTCAGGCGCTCCATCAGCACTTGCTGGATCTTCTGGCGAACCTCGGTGGAATAGATGTCGCGCGGCACGTAGGCCAGGCAGTAGCAGAAACGCCCGTACGGGTCTTTGCGCAGGAACACGCGGATCTTGTTGCGTTCCTGGATCTGCACGATCGACATCACCGTGGTGAACAGTTCGTCGACCGGGGTCTGGAACAGGTCGTCACGCGGCAGCACTTCGAGCACCTGCGCCAGTTCCTTGCCCAGGTGAGCCTTGGACTGGAAGCCGGAGCGACGCTCGATTTCTTCGACCTTGCGACGAATGAACGGAATGACCCGCACGCTTTCGCCATACACCGAGGAGGTGTACAGGCCCATAAAGCGGTGTTCCTTGATGACCTTGCCGTCGGCGTCGATCTCGCGGATCGACACGTAGTCAGGGTAAGCCGGACGGTGAACACGGCTCGGATGCGCGGCCTTGGCGAACGACAGCGGGGTCGGTTCACGCAAGTAGGCTACGGCATAGTCTTCGATGCGCAGGTCTTCGTAGGTCAGGCCGGTGCGCAGCAGTTTGGTCAGGCCGAGGAAGGAGTTCTGGTCATACTCGATGTGGCCGCCGTCGGCCTGATCGGTAACCACGAATTCTTCGTAGCCGAGGAAGGTGAAATGGTTGCCCACCAGCCATTCCAGGAAGCTTTTGATTTCGTTCTTTTCATCGGCGTCGATGGCGAATGCACTGCCGTCGAGCTTGCCGAGGATTTCCTGGACCTTGGCCTTCATCGGCTCGAAATCGGCGACCGCGACGCGGACTTCACCGAGAACCTGTTCCAGCTCTTTGCTCAGCACGTTCAGCTCGGCCGCGTTGGCGCAGCGGTCGATTTCCAGGTACATCAGCGATTCGTGCAGCACATCTTCGCCGGTGCTGCCTTTTGGCAGGATTTCCAGCAGCTCGCCCTTGCTGCCACGGCGTACGCTAAGCACGGTGGTTTGCAGGGTGTGGATGCTGTAGCCGCGGCGGTTCAGCTCGGTGCGGACCGAGTCGACCAGAAATGGCAGGTCGTGGTGCAGGACTTCGACCGCGGTGTGGGTCGACTGCCAGCCGTGGCGTTCGTAATCAGGGTTGTAGACGCGCACTTGCGGTTGCGCGTGATCGAAGCGCTCAAGCAGGCGCCACGCGGAAAGAGTACAGCCAGCGAGGTCGGAGAGACGACGTTGAGTCAGCTCGTCCAGAGAAATGATGCCGAAGAATTGTTCAGCGAACAGCGCCACTTGTGGCAGTGCCTGTTCACTGATGTGCTGCGCCAGTGCCGCTTGCAGTTGGTGCTGGAAGTCGGCTTTGCTGGCTGCGGTGAAGAACGCCATCTGTGGTACTCCGCTTAAGCTTGTTATTGATGGAAAGCGTCGCGTGCAACACCCCTTTCGGGGCCTGTGTCGCCCTGTTCCTGATTCTCGGGCAGAGGAAACAGGGTGACAGGTGGGTGAAGCTGGACGAGACCCTCAGGTCACATTCACCTTCCATTGGATGGGCAGCTGCAAAAGCGACTGTCCTGACTGCGGACAATGCCTTTACGGGTGCCCATCCGATGCGCAGCTTAAAGGGTGCGACAATGTGTCTGCTTGCGGTGCTGCGACATATTCGGTCATCGGCACGTAAATGCTGGGTTTAGCCTGCTTCAACACTAGCAGGCGAGAGGCAGAACGCAGGTTCGAAAGCCCGGATTTGCAGGACTTCCGTGCCAGCCTCCCCCTTTTGGACCTTACATATCCGGAAACGAAAACCCTTACGGCCTTTTTACGGACCCTGATCGCCGCATCCGGTTCAGCGCAGGCGGTTGACGCGGATCGGTTTGCAGGCGCAGTGACTATTCGAAAACAGCGTTACCGCGAGCACTGACCACACCATCCAGTATTGCCGAACTTATCAATACTCACTTAAACAAATCACTTAAAAACAATCAGTTAAAAACGCTTCATCTTTTCTTACAAACCGCATCGAAATGCCCCACACGATTATCAGAACACTTTAGGACATAGCGACCTGTTCGAATTTGCATAGAGCGCTAACAATATGAAACACCTGACGCCCGACGGATCGGGCTTCAAAAGCGCAAGGACCTTGCAAATGCCTCAACTTGAATTACCAGGAATAATCACTTACGGCGATGGCTCGTGGGAAATCATCAATCTGAACCCAAACAAGATTCGCGGCGACATCCGCAAGAACTATCCTTTGGGTAATCCAATGCATGGATTCACCCTCGCCATCCAGAATGACTTTCATGCACGTAAACAAAATCTCGAAACCACTCTGCAGTCTGAATTAAACCAGACCGACAATACGCACCCTCCCCTTGCAAACGTGACACCCGACGCATGGCTTTCACGCACCTTGAACATAGTCAACGAATTATTATTCAGGAAAAATAACGAACTTCAAGAGCAACTGAAGATTGTTAAAAATGCGAAGCTATATGCAAAACTGGAGGCCACTTACAACGCAATGATCCTCAACGATCAAATCGCAAGCCTTCAGAACAGACAAACGAAGTTGTATGCAGAAGTGGAACGTCGCCAGGCTGAGGCTATTGCCGTGCAACAAGCTGCTGATGCAGCTCGCCAGATCGAGCAAGCGCGCCAACAGGCGCAAGAGCAGGCACGTCTGGCTGCCATTGCCGAGGCCACACGCATCGCTGACGAGAAAGCGAGAATTGAAGAAGAGGAGCAATCCAGACAAATCGATGAGCACAAGCGTGCAGTAGCTTTTGTCGCAGACGCGAACCAATACATCTTCGAGAAATACGGCGCCAATCTGCACCAAGTGGTCATGGATCTGCAAAAGGACATTACCGGGAAGAAGATCAGAAACTACAACGAGGCGATGCAAACTTTTGAAAAGGTGCGGTCCAACCCTCATGCGAAGCTTAGCCCACAAGACACTCGAGCAGTTGTGGAAGCACTCAACGCGCTGGACAAGGCTACCTACATGGACCATGTGAATCGGCTTGCGAAAGGATTTGGTGTTGCAGGCAAAATGGTTCAGGCACATTCGGTGGTCGACAAGACCGTCACTGGCTTCAAGGACGGCAATTGGAAACCTCTGATGCTTGAACTGGAAAGCATTGCAGTCGGCATGGGCGCAGGGGCGGCGCTGGCGGCACTGGTTCCGATGATCAATCCCGGCGTTGCCGCTAGCGCGATAGGTATCATCGCCGTTGGCTTGATCATAGCCTTGATCGCGTCCCTCTTGGATGCCAAAAATGTCGAAAAAATAAACGACTTGATCCTTGACCAATTCGCTAAATGGACCGACCAACGATAAGAATGTAGCAGGGGTCGTTTTTTTAAATTCCGCCCCCTCGCTATGAAGACGATGAAACTTCCTCGCGCCCGGGTGCAGCTTATGACACAAACAATACTCAAAGAGTCTTTGCCATTGCTTGCACTCGGAGTTTATACCGCTCCTATTTTCCTCATAAATTTAGTGCTTCCCGCCGTGCCGCAATCAAGCCTGGATGTGACGATTGATAATTTTCTTGACGAACAACTGTTTGGGCTGATTGGTTTTTGGTCGTCATTTTTCCCTTTTAGCTCAAAAGCGACTGCAAACTACATTGCCGTTTTCGGGCCATTACTTGCTATCGTCTCAATGCGCCATGCATTCATTGAAAAGTTTGATTCGCGACAGTTCGACCAGATGACACTCAAGCGATATCTATGTGTGCTTTTGAGCGGCCTGATTCTCTCAGCCCTGTTCATCTGGTTTTTTTATTTAACCTCAACCGATCTCGGAACAGCCGAAGGCAAGTACGGAAATTTATTTGGGCTAAATATCGTTTTCTTCTCCACACACAACGCAGCGCTATCTTTTTTCCTTTTTCTTCTGGTGCCTATTCTTATACACCGCTGCCTTTACTACATCCCTTGCCAAAACATAAAAAAATGGATAGCACTTAGAAAAGAATCACGCGAAAGCAGAAAAAATTTCCCTTGGGTGGCAAACTTGTATTTTTTCTCGCGCCTCATCAGGAATCCTCCCATGCAAATGACCACCGCCCTCCTCATCGTCAACCCGTGCGATGACGAAGAAGACAACATGGCCATGCTCTGCTGCCACAGCGACAAGGGCGAGATGTTCCTGATGAGCCGCTACCCGGACGAGGATGAGCTGGAGATCACGCTGGATGGCGAGCCTTCTACTCTCGACGGGGTCAAGGTTACCTTGAGTGCGAGTCTGTTGAAGATTGAGATTGCTGCGGCAGATGCCGATGCGTTGAACGGGGATGATGTGCTGGAGATCAGCTTCAATCCGGATATGGTGGATAGGGATGAGGTTGTCGAGACCCTCAAGAACATCCTTGATGGGACGGGTACCTTCATTAGCGAAGTTTAATACCGTTTGGGTTGGCCCCATCGCTGGCAAGCCAGCTCCCACAGTGATCGATGTGTTGCACAGATAGCACGCACAACGCAGGAACCTGTGGGAGCTGGCTTGCCAGCGATGGGGCCGGAACTGCCACCCCAGCACGCCCCCGCTACAAAATCCCGACAAATCCCCCAGGCATTTCCCGCACTTTGCGCAAAATGCCGTTAGTCGCCACCCCCCGCGATGGATTAAAGTAACGCCCCCAGCCACAGCGTTAGCGAACGCCTGTGGCCACCCCTTTGCAGGAACCGTCACCGATGGAACATCGTGAAGCGCTGCTGGCGCTGCGAACCTTTCTTTCAACGCAGATTCTCGGCCAGGAAAAGCTCATCGAGCGTTTGCTCATCGCCCTGCTCGCCGACGGCCACATGCTGGTCGAGGGCGCTCCGGGGCTGGCCAAGACCAAAGCGATCAAAGAACTCGCCGAGGGCATCGAAGCCCAGTTCCATCGCATCCAGTTCACCCCTGACCTGTTGCCAGCCGACATCACCGGCACCGAGATCTATCGCCCGGAAACCGGCAGCTTCGTGTTCCAGCAAGGGCCGATTTTCCACAACCTGGTGCTGGCGGACGAAATCAACCGTGCCCCGGCCAAGGTGCAATCGGCGTTGCTCGAAGCAATGGCCGAGCGTCAGGTCAGCGTCGGACGCAGCACCTACGAACTGTCGCCGCTGTTTCTGGTGATGGCCACGCAGAATCCGATCGAGCAGGAAGGCACCTATCCGCTGCCGGAAGCGCAGCTCGACCGTTTCCTCATGCACGTCAAGATCGGCTTCCCCGACGCTGCCGTCGAGCGGCGCATTCTGCAGCAGGCCCGGGGCGAAGCGCTGAACGGCGAAACCAAACCCGAGCGCCGCGTCAGCCAGCAGGCGATTTTCGCCGCGCGCAAGGAAATTCTTGGCTTGTACATGGCCGACGCCGTGGAGGAATACCTGGTGCAACTGGTCATGGCCACGCGCAACCCGGCCAAGTTCGATCCGGAGATGGCCGAGTGGATTGCCTACGGCGCCAGCCCACGCGGTTCGATTGCGCTGGACCGTTGCGCCCGCGCTCACGCCTGGCTGGCCGGTCGTGATTTCGTCAGCCCGGAAGACATTCAGGCGGTGCTGTTCGACGTGTTGCGCCACCGCATCATTCTGTCGTTTGAAGCCGAAGCCGCAGGCATCGATCAGGACCGCGTGGTGCAGCGGATTCTCGACGTCGTCGCCGTCGCTTGATCCCCATGAACGCCGCCCTGCCCGCCGAGCCCGGTATCCGCATCAACCTCACAGAGTTGATCGAGATGCGTCACCGCGTACGCGAGGTGCAGCTGTTTTCCACGCCGAGTCAGCGCAGCCCGCTGATCGGCCTGCATCACTCGAAATTCCGTGGACGCGGCGTCGACTTCGATCAGGTGCGGGTCTATCAGGCCGGCGACGATGTGCGCACCATCGACTGGCGCGTGACGGCGCGCACCCAGGAGCCGCACACCAAGCTGTTCCACGAAGAGCGCGAACGACCGATTTTCATCATGGTCGAGCAAAGCACGCGGCTGTTTTTTGGCTCCGGGCTGATGTTCAAGTCGGTGCTGGCGGCACAAGTGGCCGCGCTGATCGGCTGGGCCGCACTGGGCCATAACGACCGCGTCGGCGGGCTGGTGTTTGGAGACAACGAGCATTACGAAATCAAGCCGCGGCGCAGCAAACAGAGCCTGCTGCAATTGCTCAACCGGCTGGTCAAGGTCAATCAGTCGCTGCACAGCGAGCGTGAGCCGGATCGTGACGCCTTGGGCGTAGCCCTGCGACGTGCGCGCGAAGTGCTGCGCCCGGGCAGTCTGGTGATCGTGATCTGCGATGAGCGTGCGTTATCCGACAGTGCCGAGCAGCAACTGAGCCTGCTGTCGCGACATTGCGACCTGTTGCTGCTGCCGCTGTCCGACCCGCTCGATCACGCCCTGCCCGCCGCCGGGCTTTTGCGTTTTGCCCAGAAAGGCGCGCAACTGGAACTCGATACCTTGAACTTCGACCTGCGCCAGACCTACCGCGCCCAGGCTGAGGCGCGCATCGCTCGTTGGGAATTGCTCGCGCAGAAACTGCGGGTGCTGCTGATGCCCTTGAGCACGCAGCACGAAATGGTCGAGCAGATGCGCGAATTCCTCAATCCGCAGCGGCCGGGGACCGGTCGATGAACGGCCTTGAACAACTGCAGCCGCTGATTTCTCCGCCGCCGATCGGCTTCTGGCCACCGGCGCCGGGCTGGTGGCTGTTATTGCTGCTGTTGCCGCTGCTGGGTTTCGCCGTGTGGAAGCTGCGCCGTTTCATTCCGGTCAGAAAACGCCCGGTGGTGCGCGCCGAACAGCCGCTCGACCCCGTGCGCATCGCCGCCCTCGCCGAACTCGCGCAAATGCCCAAACCCTATGACGGCGCGCCGGCCGGCGCCTGGCTGCAGCAGCTCAACGGCCTGCTCAAACGGCTGTGTCGCAACCACTATCCCTACAGCCAGAGCCACACCCTCAACGGGCGTAAATGGCTGGCGTTCCTCGACAACCGCTGCCCGGCGGCGGGCCTGACACGCTGGATGGTACTGGTCGAAGGCGCTTACAAGCCGGAGTGCAAACTCGACGACAAAGCCATCGCCGGCCTGACCCAGGCGGTCGACACGTGGATTCGCAAACATGTTTGAATTCGCCTGGCCGTGGATTTTCGTGCTGTTGCCGCTGCCGTGGCTGATGCGTCTGGTGCTGCCGGTCGCCGACAGTGGCGAGCCAGCACTCAAGGTCAGTTTTCTCGCGGATCTGGAAGGCCTCGCCCGCCGCCGCGCGCGGGCCAATTTGCCGGCGTGGCGGCAACAGGCGCCGTTCATGCTGTTGTGGTTGTTGTTGCTGGTGGCCGCCGCGCGCCCGCAATGGCTCGGCGAGCCGCTGCCGATTGCCGCCAGTGGTCGCGATCTGCTGGTGGCGGTGGACGTATCCGGTTCGATGGACTTTCCTGACATGCAATGGCAGGACGAAGAAGTCAGCCGCCTGTCGCTGGTCCAGCATTTGCTCGGCGATTTCCTCGAAAGCCGCGAGGGCGACCGGGTCGGCCTGATCCTGTTCGGCAGCCAGGCGTATCTGCAAGCGCCGCTGACCTTTGACCGGCGCACGGTGCGCATCTGGCTCGACGAGGCGCGGATCGGCATCGCCGGCAAGAACACCGCGATTGGCGATGCGATCGGTCTGGCGCTGAAACGCCTGCGCCTGCGTCCGGCACAAAGCCGCGTATTGATTCTGGTGACCGACGGTGCCAACAACGGCGGCGAAATCGATCCGCTGACGGCCGCCCGACTCGCTGCCAGCGAAGGCGTGAAAATCTACCCGATCGGTATCGGCGCCAACCCCGAAGACAGCGGCTCCACCGGCCTGCTCGGCGTCAATCCGAGCCTGGACCTCGACGAGCCGGCGCTCAAAGCCATCGCCGACGTCACCGGCGGGCAATACTTCCGCGCCCACGATGGCCTCGAGCTGCAAACCATCAAGGACACCCTCGACCAGCTCGAACCGGTGACCCAGCAACCGACCCAGGCGCGCCCGGCCCAGGCCTTGTATCACTGGCCGCTGGCCTTGGCGCTGTGGTTGAGCCTGTTATTGGTCGCCCGCGAACTGTGGCCGGACAATCCGCTGCAACGCCTGCTCAACAAGGAACTGAATCTGCAAAGTCCGCTGCCTGACTGGCGCGAGCGCCTCAAGCGCCTGCGCTTGCGGAGGCGTCGATGATCGCGCTCTGGCCGCACTGGTTCCGTCCCTGGTGGCTGTTGTTGTTGCCACTGCTGGGCTGGATGATCTGGCAGCTCTGGCACCGGCAGAAACGCGCCGGGCGCTGGCAGATGATTTTGCCGCCAGCCTTTCACGCCACCCTGCTCAGCGGCGGCAATGGCCGCGACAGCAAACTGCCGTGGGTCGCCCTCGGCATGGCGTGGCTGCTGACAATTCTGGCCCTGCTCGGGCCGAGCTGGCAGCGCGTCGAACAGACCAGCCAGAAACCGGCCGACCCGTTAGTGGTGGTGCTGGAACTGACCGCAGAAATGCTCGCCACCGACTCGCCACCGACGCGTCTGGAACAGGCGCGGCGCAAGCTCTTTGACCTGTTGCAGGCGCGCAGCGATGCGCAGACCGCCATTGTCGTCTACGCCGGCAGCGCCCACACGCTGGTGCCGCTGTCGGATGACCTGGCGACCAGCCGCAACCTGCTCGATGCGCTGAAACCGTCGCTGATGCCGCAAAGCGGTCATCGCGCCGATCTGGCAGTCAGCAAAGCCCTGGCTTTGCTGGAACAGGGTGCGCTCGGCCAGGGACGGATTATGCTGATCGGCTCGTCACTCGATGAGCAAGAGCGCGACGGTATTCGTCGGGCGCTGCGCGGGCAGTCGGCGCAACTGCTGATGCTCGGCATAGGCACCGCCGAAGGTGCGCCGATCGCCCAGGAGGACGGCAGTTTCCTCAAGGACGAACAAGGCGCGATTCGCGTCCCGCAACTCGACAGTCCGGGTCTGGCGGCGTTCCTCGACAGCATTGGCGGTGAATACCACGCTGCACGGCTGGACGAAGGCGACCTCGGCGCGCTCGGCCTGCTCAGCGGTCCGCGCAGCCTGCGCGATGATGGCCAGACCGTGCGCCTCGACACCTGGGCCGATCAGGGCTACTGGCTGCTGCTGCCGCTGTTGTTGCTCGCCGCGTGTGCCGGGCGTCGCGGTTGGCTGTTCTGCCTGCCGCTGCTGCTGTGCCTGCCACAACCGAGCTACGCTTTTGACTTTGAAGACCTGTGGCTGCGCCCGGATCAACAAGGCCTGCACCTGCTCAAACAAAAGCGTCCGGCCGAAGCCGCACAACATTTTGAAGATCACCAATGGCAAGGGGTGGCGTTGTACGAGGCCGGCGACTACAGTGGCGCCGCCCAGCGTTTTGCCGAAGGCAGCGATGCCCGCGCCCACTACAATCGTGGCAATGCCTTGGCGAAAAGCGGCGAGCTGGAAGCGGCGATCGACGCCTATGAACAGGCGCTTGAACTGCAAGCGGATCTGCGTCCGGCGCAAACCAACAAGGCGCTGGTGGAAAATCTGCTCAAGCAGAAAAACGCCCCGCCGCCGGCTGAACCAGAGAGCAAGCCGAGCGAACAGCCCAGCCTGCCCGGCGAGGAATCTTCGCCTGCCAGCGCACCGCCGCCAGCGGTCAGCAGCGAAAGCCCGAGCGAGGCGCAAACGACCGAGTCGCCCGGCGAACCACCACCGACAACGCCGCCGCAGCCCGGTCCCAATGAGGTGCCGGGCAGTAACGAGGCCGAGGAAACGGACACCGTGCCAACCCTGCGCCCGAGCGAGAACAATCTCGAAGGCGAGCAGCGTCAGGCACTGGAACAATGGCTGGGCAAGATCCCGGACGATCCGGGAGAACTGCTGCGGCGCAAATTCTGGTACGAACAGCAACAACATCAGGATCAGGAAAACACTCGATGACCCGCTTCACCGCTCTCTTGCTGCCCCTGCTGCTCTGCACGGCCACCGCCCAGGCGACCGAGCTGACCGCCAGTGTGGATCGCAGTCGCCTGAACTCCGGCGAGACGGTCGAGCTCACCCTCGAAACGGATGACGTCACACAGTTCGGAAAACCCGACCTGACTGCGCTGGAGCCGCTGTTCGAGGTGCGCGGCACACGCCAGGTCAACCAGTTGAATACCCTCAACGGTGCCAACCGCGCGACCACACGCTGGATCATTACTCTGCTGCCGAAAGAAAACGGCAGCGTGGTGATTCCGCCGCTGCAACTGGGCGAGGCGCAGAGCCAGCCGATCACCGTGCAAGTCATTGAAAGCGACACCCGCGAAAGCAAAAACAGCCTCGACCCGGTGTTCATCGAAGCCAGCCTCGATCAGTCCAGCGTCTATGTGCAAGCGCAGGCGATTCTAACGCTGCGTATCTATCACTCGGTGTCGCTGTACGACGACAGCAGCCTTACCCCGCTGCACATCGCCGATGCGCGCATTGAACAACTCGGCGACACGCGCACCTACGAAAAAGACCTCAACGGTGTGCGCCACGGCGTGATCGAGATGCGCTATGCAATTTATCCGCAGCACAGCGGCTTGCTGACCATTGCGCCGCAGACTTTCAGCGCCACACTGGTCGACACGCAGCCGTCTCAGGACGCAAATGCTCAGGGGCCGAAGCCGGGCAAAATGATGCGCGTGAGCTCCGCGGAAATCCCGCTGACCGTTAAACCAAAGCCACTGACCTACCCGGTCGACGCGCCCTGGCTACCCGCGCGCAGCCTGAGCCTGAGCGAAAGCTGGAACCCCGAGCCCGAACACACTCAGGTCGGTGACTCACTGACCCGCAGCCTGACCCTGAAAGTCGAAGGCCTCGCCAGCTCGCAACTCCCCGCCCTGCCCGCCACCGACGTCGCCGGCCTGCGCCGCTATCCCGACCAACCGGTGCTGAGCAACCAGAGCAGCGAGCGCGGCCTCATCGGCAGTCGCGAAGAACGCGAAGCGCTGGTACCCAATCGCAGCGGCGCGATCGATCTGCCAACCGTCGACGTGGTGTGGTGGAACACCTTCGAAGACCACCTGGAACACAGCAGCCTGCCCGCGCGCACCCTGCAAGTGGCCAACAACCCGAGCCTGCAAATCGACACCCCGGCCGGCACCCTGCAACCGAGCTCAGTCGACAACGACGTGCTGTGGTGGTGGAAGCTCAGCACGCTGATCCTCGCCTGCACCACCCTCCTCGGCTTCGGCCTGTGGTGGCGCGCCCGCTGGCAACCGGCAATCCACCGCGCCGCCCAGACAGGCCCGAGCCCGCGCACGCTAATGGACGACATCAAACGCGCCAGCCAGGCCAATGATCCGCAAGCCACGCGTCAGGCACTGGATGCGTGGGCGCGGCAGCAGCCGGAAACACTGGCAGACATGGCGGCGCGGTTTGTGCCGCTGTCGGATGCGCTGGATGGTTTGAATGGCGCGCTGTACAGCGAGACGGGACAGCATTGGCAGGGTGAGGATTTGTGGCGGGCGATCCGCACGATACCGCCGGCGGAGCGGGTGCAGGATCCGGTGGGTGACAGTGGGTTGCCGCCGCTTTATCCGAAGTGACCGCGCTCACTGTACCTCGTGGCGATTGTGGCGAGGCCGCACGACTGCGCCTCACGCAGTTGCTTCAGCATTGATCGCCACGACAGCCCTGGCCCGACAATAATCTGTAAACTTCCCTTATTTTGCCGCCGTCATATTCAAGCGGCCTTCACCTGATTTTTAGCGGAGTCCACCTTGCGTCTGTTTCACACCTCCGACTGGCACCTTGGGCAAAACCTGCACGGCCAGGAGCGCGATTTCGAGCATGCGTGCTTTCTCGAATGGCTGCTGCGCCAATTGCAACTGGCGCAGCCGGATGTGCTGCTGATTGCCGGGGACATCTTCGACACGGTCAACCCGCCGGTCAAAGCCCAGGAACGCCTCTACGATTTCATCGTCAGCGCCCACGAACAGCAGCCGTTGCTGACCATCGTGATGATCGCCGGCAACCATGATTCCGGCTCGCGGATCGAGCTGCCCGCTCCGTTGATGCGGCGTTTGCGCACTCATGCGCTGGGTCGAGTGTTGTGGCTGGATGACGGGCAACTGGATGCCGACCGGCTGCTGCTGCCGTTGCCGGATAAAACCGGTGAAATCGCCGCATGGTGCCTGGCGCTGCCGTTCCTGCGTCCCGCTGAAGTGACCGGTGCGCATCTGGGCGACAACTATTTGCGCGGTATCGGTCAGGTGCATGAATGGCTGATCGAGGCGGCCAACGCCAAGCGCCAACCGGGTCAGGCGCTGATCGCCATCAGCCACGCGCACATGGCCGGCGGTTCGGTGTCAGAGGATTCCGAGCGCAGCCTGATCATCGGCAACGCCGAAGCCCTGCCCGCCAGCCTGTTCGGCGCGAGCATCAGCTACGTCGCCCTCGGCCATCTGCACAAGCCGCAGAAGGTCAACGGCGAGGAGCGCATTCGCTACAGCGGCTCGCCGATTCCGTTGTCGTTCTCGGAAATCGGTTATCAGCACCAGATTCTCGATGTCGTCCTCGACGGTGAAACGTTGGTTAGCGTTGAGCCGAAGCTGATCCCGCGCTCGGTCAATCTGCAACGCATCGGCCCGGCGCCACTGGCCGAGCTTCTGCTGCAACTGGCCGATGTGCCGAACATCGACCTGCTCGCCGAAACCCAGCGCCAGCCATGGCTGGAAGTGCGCGTGCGCCTCGACGAGCCGCAGCCGGATCTGCGTCATCAGGTGGAAACCGCACTGCAAGGCAAAGCCGTGCGCCTGGTGCGCATCGCCGCTGAATACGCTGGCAACCGTGGCGCTGACGGCGCCGAAGATGGCAGCGCGCTGATCGAACTCGACCAGCTCACCCCGCAGGAATTGTTCAGCCGCGCCTGGCTCGACAACTATGGCAGCGAGGTCGACGAACAGACCCTCAAGGACTTTGCCGAACTGCTGCAAGACGTACAGATGGAGGGCGAGCAGCCATGAAGATTCTCGCCATTCGCTTGAAGAACCTGGCCTCGCTGGCCGGTCCGTTCGAAATCGATTTCACCGCCGAACCGCTGGCCAGCGCTGGCTTGTTTGCGATCACCGGCCCGACCGGCGCCGGCAAAAGCACCCTGCTCGATGCCTTGTGCCTGGCGCTGTTTGGCGCGGTGCCGCGCCTCAACAACACCGGCCGCGACGCCAAAGTCCCCGACGCCGACGGCGAAATCGCCACCGGCGATCCGCGTACTCTGTTGCGTCGCGGTACCGGTGAAGGCTATGCCGAAGTGGATTTTGTCGGTGTCGACGGTCGACGTTATCGCGCGCGCTGGGAAGCCAACCGTGCCCGCGAGAAGGCCGGCGGCAAGTTGCAGGCCAGTCGGCAGAGCCTGCGCGATATCGATCAGGATCAGTTGCTCGCCAGCCAGAAAGGCGAATACAAAACCCAGCTCGAAGCCGCGCTGGGCCTGAACTTTGAGCAGTTCACCCGCGCCGTGTTGCTGGCGCAAAGTGAGTTCAGCGCGTTCCTCAAAGCCGACGACAACGATCGCAGCGAGCTGCTGGAAAAACTCACCGACACCGCGCTGTACACGCGCCTCGGTCGCCGCGCTTTTGACAAGACCAAAGAGGCCCGCGAAGCACACAAGCTGTTGCAGGATCAGGCCAGCGGCGTCACCCCGCTCGCCCCTGAAGCCCGCGCCGAACTGGACGAGCGCTGCAACGCCGCGCAGCAGCAAATGAAGCTGCAACAGGCACAGCTCAAACAACTCGAACAACAGCACGGCTGGCTCAAGGATTTGCGCCTGTTGCAGGATTCGCAGCAAGCCGCCACCGAGCAATTGCACAGCGCGCAGCAGCAATGGCAAGCGCTTGCCGGTGAGCGCGTCAAGCTGAGCCAACTGGAGCAACTGGCGCCGCAACGGCACCAGTTCGCCCGCAAGACCGAACTCGATGCACTGCTCACACCGTTGGCCGCGCAGATCGCCGCGCACACGCAACAACACGTCGAATTGAGCGAGCGCCAGACGCAGCTGGAGCAAACCCTTGAGGCCGCGAAAGTTGCCCTGAGCCAGGCGCAACAACAGCAAAGCGAGAACGCGCCGCTGTTGCGTCAGGCTTTCGAAGAACACAGCACCCTCGCCCGTCTGGTCAAGGAGGTCGCGCAAAGTACCGAGGCCAAACTCGCGGCGCAGCAGGCCTGCACCGACGGCCAGCAGGCCATTCAGGCCTTGCAGGAAAAGCAGGCCGAGGCCGCCGAGCGCCTGCAGCGCATCGTCAGCGAACTGGAGCAAAGCGCCCATCTGGCACCGCTGAGCGATGCCTGGAATGCCTACCGCGATCGCCTGCAACAACTGATGCTGATCGGCAACCGCTTGAACCAGGGCCAGGCAGAACTGGCGAGCCTCGAAGACAGCGCCGCTCGCAGCGCTGAAGCTTTGACGGCACAGAAACAGCAACTGGAAGTGTTGTTCAAGGAGGCTGGCGCCGAGCCTGATGCCGTCGCCGAACAGATCGGTCTGCTCGGTACGTTGCTGCAGGACAACCGCAAACAGTTGCGCGCCTTCGAAGATCTGTCGCGCCTGTGGGCCAGCCAACAGGATCTCGACAAGCGCGCCAACGAACTGCAACAACGCCTGCTCAGCGCCCAGCAACAACGCGAGCATCTGACCCAGGACGGGGTGAAAAACAAAGCCGAGCTGACCATCGCCGAGCAAACCCTCAACGTCACCCGCGAGTTGCTCGAGCGCCAGCGTCTGGCGCGCAGTGCCAGTGTCGAAGAGTTGCGCGCGCAATTGCAGGATGACCAGCCCTGCCCGGTCTGTGGCAGCAACGAGCATCCGTATCACCAGCCTGAAGCACTGCTGCAAAGCCTCGGTCGTCACGACGAAAGCGAGCAGGCCAATGCGCAGCAGGTGGTCGATCAGCTCAAGGAAAAACTCGCCGAATTGCGCGCCGAAGTCGGTGGCGTGATCGCGCAGCAGAAAGAACTGCTGCAGCAGCAGGAGCAACTGGCCGCGCAGCAACAAGCCTTGGCGCCAAGCCTCGAGGCGCATCCGCTGGCAGCGCAACTGCTTAATCAGGACGCGGCCAAGCGCGACGCCTGGCTGACCCGGCAAAACGAGCAACTGAACCAGAGCATCAGCCAGGACGAGCAGCGCCAGAGCGCTCTGCTCACCCTGCAACAGGACGCCGCGCGCCTCACTCAGCAACTGCGTCAGGCCGAAACCGCGCATCAGCAAGCCGCGCAGCAATTGAGCAACCAGCAGCGCGAACTGAGCAGCGACCGTCAGCGTCTCGACGAAGAACTCGCCGCGTTCGCCAGTCTGCTACCCGCTGATACCCTCGAAGCCTTGCGCCAGGAGCCGGCCGCGACGTTCATGCAGCTCGACCGGCAGATCGCTGAGCGTCTGGCTCAGCTCGATCAGCACAAGGAAGAACAGGCCGAACAACTGCAGCGCCAGCAAACGCTGGAGAAAGAACAGGACCGTCAGCAGACCCGCGCCCAGCAGTTGCACAGCGCCGAAGCGCAACTCAACGGTTTGACCGAGCAGCAGCAGGCTTGCCAGCAGAAACTCGCGCAACTGCTCGGCGAATACAGCAGCGCCGAGCAATGGCAGCAGCAGCTCGAACAGGCGGTTGAACAGGCGCGCAGCGGCGAAGCCATTACCGCGCAGGAGCTGCAGAACGTACGCACGCAACTCGTGCAGATCGCCGCTGAACTCAAGGCGCAGCAGGAACGCTTGCAAGCGCTGCAAAGCGAAGATCAAGACCTGCGCGGCAAGATCGCCGATTGGCGGGGCCGTCATCCGGAACTGGATGACCAAGGTCTCGAAGCCCTGTTGCAGATCGACGACACGCAACTCAGCAAATTGCGCCAGCGTTTGCAGCACAACGAAAAAGCCATCGAACAGGCGCAGGTGTTGTTGCAGGAGCGCGACCAGCGTCTGCTCGATCATCAGGCACAACACAACGGCAACCTCGATGCCGAACAACTGGCGAGCGCCCTCGCCGACCTGCAAAACCAGTTCGCCGTCAGTGAGCAGCAATGCGCCGAACTGCGCGCCGAGCAGGTGGAAGACCAGCGCCGGCAGAACGCCAATCAGGCACTGGCGCAGCTGATCGCCGGCGCTTATGCCGAATATCAGCGCTGGGCGCGCCTCAGTGCGTTGATCGGCTCGGCCACCGGCGACACTTTCCGCAAGATCGCCCAGGCCTATAACCTGGATCTGCTGGTGCATCACGCCAACGTGCAACTGCGCCAACTGGTCAAACGCTATCGCCTCAAACGTGGCGGCAGCATGCTCGGCCTGCTGGTGCTGGACACGGAAATGGGCGATGAATTGCGCTCGGTGCATTCGCTGTCCGGCGGCGAGACGTTCCTGGTGTCGCTGGCGCTGGCACTCGGGCTGGCGTCGATGGCCTCGAGCACGCTTAAAATCGAATCGCTGTTTATCGACGAAGGCTTTGGCAGCCTCGATCCGGAATCTCTGCAATTGGCAATGGATGCCCTCGACGGCTTGCAGGCGCAGGGCCGCAAGGTCGCGGTGATCTCTCACGTGCAGGAAATGCACGAGCGCATCCCGGTGCAGATTCAGGTGCAGCGCCAAGGCAATGGTTTGAGCACACTGGAGGTGAAATGAACACGTTGTATTCCTTCCGCCGCTGCCCGTATGCGATGCGTGCGCGGATGGCCTTGCACTACTCAGGCGTGCCGGTGGAGATCGTTGAGGTCAGCCTCAAGGACAAACCGGCCGAGATGCTCGCACTGTCGCCGAAAGGCACGGTGCCGGTACTCAATGCCAATGGCCAGGTGATCGATGAAAGCCTGGCGATCATGCACTGGGCCCTGGAGCAGCATGATCCGGACGACTGGCGCCTGAAGAACGATCCCGGCGCGGAGCTCGTTACGAACATGCTGATCGAGACCAACGACACGCAGTTCAAGACCTCACTGAATCACTACAAGTACGCCGAGCGCTACCCGGAAAAACCGATGGAGGTCTATCGCATGGAATGCGAAATGATCGCCCACTCGCTGGACTTGATGCTGGCGGATCAGGACTACTTGCTCGGCGATCAGCTCAGCCTCGCCGACATCGCCCTGCTGCCGTTCATTCGCCAGTTCGCCCATGTCGATCGCGAATGGTTTGCGCAGACGCCGTATGTGGCGTTGCAGGGATGGTTGCAACGGTTGCTCGAGTCCGAACTGTTTACCTCGATCATGAAGAAGTAGCTCGACGTTAGATCGGACGCCGAGTGTCCGGGGCTGCATTCCTTTGCTGCGCGTGGGAACGATCATCACGCTCAGCGCGGCTCGATCAGGCCAGCACCTGGCACATGCCCAGCGCCATGCAATCGACTTCGAACGGGCCGAGGAAGTCCACTGCGACCTTGGCCGGAGGATTTCCGGCCATCAGCCCCAGCGTATTGGCGCGTTCAATGTTGTGGGCGATGCTGTGATTGACTTCGATGGCCCGGGCCAGCGCGCCGACCGAGCCTTGGCCGATACCCAATAACGAAGTGCCGTTGGTGAAGAACGCCAGACCGGCGATCACCCAGAGTCTGTAGCCTTTCATGCGCCGCCGACTCCTGCGAGTTCGGCCCGATCGACCATCACGCTCTGCGAGCGCACTTCGAACTGGACACCGGGATGAGCGACGTCGATGGGCGCGTCGAAGTTGTGCTCCATCTGCGAGGCGATGCTGACGAACAGCACCACGGCCAGGTACACACCAATGGCCAGGTAGGCGCCGCGTTTGGCGGAGTGAAGGATTGCGCTGGCCATGGTGTTCTCCCGTAGGCAGGTTTCGATGCCCACAGAATCAATCAAAAAAGCCGTAGCAACCACTCAGGGTTTGCCATAGTAAATATCAGCTTCGTTGATTATTTAGCCAAGCTATCCGGACGTTTGAAGAAAGCTATGGTTGATCGTACCGATCGTTCCCACGCTCTGCGTGGGAATGCAGCCGGGGACGCTCTGCGTCCCATTGGAACGCGGAGCGTCCCTAGAGGCATTCCCACGCAGAGCGTGGGAACGATCAGTGGTGTTGCGCGCACAAAAAAGGGCCGTCGAAGGCTGAGATCTTTTGATGTTGAAGATCAAAGATCGCAGCCTTCGACAGCCCCTTCAGGGTGACGGGAATTTCAGGCTTGGGTTTTGTGATCCAGCGCGGCGTAGAAGTTGGCGCTCTGTTGCAGGTATTTCTGGGTGTAGCTCTGGGTGTGGGATTTTTTCTCGGCGATTTCGACGTTGGCACCGGCAGGCAGTACCACGGTGGCGGAAATGGCGGAGGCGGCGATAACGGAGAAGAGATTGAAGTTCATGGCGGTAACCCTCGTGTTCGTTTGCTTGGTTTGCCCGGTCGGGCTGTGAAACAAACGTAACGCTACAGGGTTGCCGCTTGAAATCTTTTGTAGCATTAGCCGTTATCAGCGTAATTAATACAAAGACGCAGGCCCCGCAGAACGGGGCCTGTGGCTTATTGTCGCACCAGAAACTTGAGGTCGCTGGGCGCGTCGATCGGCAGTTTTTGCACGGTTTTGCCGAGCAGACCGGTCTTGCCATCGCGTTCGACGACAACAATCTCGTTGCTCTTCTGGTTGGCAATCAGCACGAACTTCCCGCTCGGATCGAGGGCGAATTCACGCGGATGGTCGCCTTCTACCGAACGCTTTTGCAGCTCTTTCAACTGACCGCTGGCCGGATCAATGGCAAACACCACCAGTTGATTGGCGGTGCCCCGGTTGCTGACGTAGAGAAACTTGCCGTCTGCCGAGGCATGCAACGCGGCGCCGGCCTTGTCCGAGGTCGGCTGACCGGCGGCCAAGTCGACCAATTGCGTCTGGGTCAGCACACCATCCTTGTAGTCGAACACCGCGACCTGCGCGCTCATTTCCATGGTCAGCCAGGCATGTTTGCCGTCGGCGCTGAACAGCAGATGACGCGGGCCGCTGCCGGCTGGCAACGCCACCGACGGCGTTTTGGCAGGTGTCAGCGGCAGGTGCGGATTGGCTTTCGGGTCGAATTGATAGATGAAGATCTTGTCCGCGCCCAGGTCGTTGGAGAACACGTAGCGGCCATCCGGCGAGGACACCGTCGAGTGCACGTGGTTGGACGCCTGACGTTCAGGATTGACCCCGCTGGCCGGGTGCGCGCTCATCTGCACCACCGGCTGGAGCTTGCCGTCGGCGCCGACCGGCAACACCGCCAGGGTGCCGCCCGGATCTTCCACCACCGAATAGTTGCTGACGAACAAATGGCTGGCGTCAGCGCTGAGGCTCGAATGGGTCGGCTCGTTGCCCAGGCTCTGCACCTGATTGATCAGACTCAGGGCGTGGGTTTTCGGATCGATGGCGAAACTGCTGACACGGCCGACCGGGTCCTGCTGACCCGGACCGTTTTCGTTGACCACGAACAGGTGCTTCTGGTCCTTGGACAGGGTCAGCCACGACGGGTTTTCGGTCTTGACCACTTGCAGCGGCTTGGCGGCGATCTGCCCGGTGGCGCTGTCGAAGCTCATCCGGTAAATGCCTTCGCTGCTGCCGGCGGTGTACGAGCCGACCAGCAATTGGAAGTTTTCTGCGTAGGCGCTGGAAAAGCCCATCGCACCGACGCTGCCGGCCATCAGCAGCGGCCAGAAATTACGCATTTTCATTATTGTTCATCCTCATCGTCGCTGCTGCTGACTACATCGCCGAGGCAGACCAGGCGGTGTTCGCCCGTGGTTTTGGTGTGGCTGGCGTAACCGATGATCAGCCAGTTCTTCAGCTTTTCATCAAAGGTGGCAGCCTCGACTTGTGCCGGGGTGAATTCCCAATGTTTGGCCGCTCGACCATCGATACATTCGATGTGCAGGTTATCGTCCTCGTCGAGGGCGAATTCGAAGGCGTGCAGGCCGTCGATTTCGACCATACCGCAGTGTTCGAGGGCGTTGAGAAGGGTTTGGGCAGTCATGGCAAACAGTCTTTCTTGGGGGGGAAAGGGCCAATGATAGCTTAATGTCGCGCCGTCCCCTTGCAGGAGTGAGCCTGCTCGCGATTGCGTCGTATCAGCCGACATCTTGATTGACTGACTCACCGCTATCGCGAGCAGGCTCACTCCTACATGGGGATCATGGGTGGGTTTTAGATCGCGTCACGCGATGGCTTGCCATCCACCAGACGCTGAATGCGCAACGGGTTGGCGTTCTTCAGCGGCTCGGGCAGCAAGCTGTCCGGGTAGTTCTGGAAGCACACCGGGCGCAGGAAACGGTCGATCGCCAGCGTGCCCACCGAGGTGCCGCGCGCATCGGACGTCGCCGGATAAGGCCCGCCGTGGACCATCGAATCACACACCTCAACACCGGTCGGGTAGCCGTTGAGCAGGATGCGCCCGACTTTCTGTTCGAGCAGCGGCGTCAGTTCGGCGAACTGTTCGAAGTCCGCCGGCTCGCCGATGATCGTCGCGGTCAATTGGCCGTGCAGGCCGTGCAGCGCAGCGCTGAGTTGCGCCTGATCGGCCACTTCAACGACTACCGTGGTCGGGCCGAACACTTCTTCCTGCAGCACTTCATCGCCGTTGATCAACAGGCTGACATCCGCCTTGAACAGCTGCGGTTGCGCCTGATTGCCCTGCTGTGAATTACCGGCCAGATGCTCGATGCCGCTATGTGCCAGTAGCTTTTCCAGGCCTTTGCCATAGCTGCCGAGGGTGCCGGCGTTGAGCATGGTTTGCGCCGGCTGATCGCCGATCGCTGCAGCGACCTGCTGCACAAAGGCGCTGAACTGCGGCGAGCGGATGCCGATGACCAGACCCGGGTTGGTGCAGAACTGTCCGCAGCCCTGCACCACCGAAGCCGTGAGATCGCGGGCGACGGTTTCCGAACGCGTCGCCAGCGCTTGCGGCAGCACGATCACCGGGTTGATGCTCGACATTTCGGCGAACACCGGAATCGGCTGCGGACGCGCCGCAGCCATATCGCACAGCGCGCGGCCGCCCTTGAGCGAACCGGTGAAACCGACGGCCTGAATCGCCGGGTGCTTGACCAGCCACTCGCCGACGCCACCGCCGTAGATCATGTTGAACACGCCGGCAGGCATGCCGGTTTTTTCCGCTGCGCGAATGATCGCGTCGGCGACCAGCTCAGCGGTGGCCATGTGGCCGCTGTGGGCCTTGAATACCACCGGGCAACCGGCGGCCAGCGCCGCTGCGGTGTCGCCGCCGGCAGTGGAGAACGCCAGCGGGAAGTTGCTCGCGCCGAATACGGCGACCGGGCCGAGGCCGATGCGATATTGACGCAGGTCCGGGCGTGGCAATGGCTGCCGATCGGGCAACGCCTGATCGATGCGTGCGCCATAAAAGTCGCCGCGACGCAGGACCTTGGCAAACAGACGCATCTGCCCACTGGTGCGACCGCGTTCGCCCTGAATGCGCCCGGCCGGCAGTGCGGTTTCGCGACAGACCACGGCGACGAAGTCATCGCCGAGGGCGTCCAGCTCATCGGCAATCGCGTCGAGAAACTGTGCGCGGCGTTCAGCGCTGAGGCTGCGATAGGCCGGGTGTGCGGCGGCGGCTGCCTTGGCGGCGGCGTCGACCTCTTCAGCGGTGGCCTGGATGAAGTTGTGCGGCAGTGCTTCGCCGGTGCTGGCGTCGACCGATTGCAGTTTGACGCTGCCAGCGGCACTGCGCTGACCGCCAATGTAGTTGTGACCGAGAATCTGAGTCATGGGATCTCCTTAAAGGGTGCCGATGCTGTCGGGGGCAAACACTGCGTCGATCGGCACGATACCATTGACCAGCGGTGCGCCGAACTCAGCCTGACTGATTTCAAACACGTCGCCCGGTTGGGTGCGAATGCCGTCGGCGAACGACAGCGTCGCGGTGCCGAAGAAATGAATGTGCACGTCGCCCGGACGCAGGAACTGCCGGTATTTGAAGTGGTGGTATTCGAGATTCGCAAGGCTGTGGCACATGTTGGCCTCGCCGCTGAGGAATTCGTTCTGCCACAGCACTTCGCCGTCACGCAGGATGCGACTGGCACCTGCAAGGTGTTGAGGCAATTCACCGGTGCGAAGTTCCGGACCATAACTGCAACTGCGCAATTTCGAATGCGCCAGGTACAGATAATTCTTGCGCTCCATGACGTGATCGGAGAACTCGTTGCCCACCGCAAAGCCGAGGCGATAGGGCTTGCCGTCGTGACCGATGACGTAAAGGCCGGCCATTTCCGGCTCCTCGCCGGCGTCTTCAGCGAATGGTGGCAGCGGGAATGGCTGGCCCGGGCGCACGACGATGCTGCCGTCACCTTTGTAGAACCACTCCGGTTGCACACCGGCCTGCCCCGCCGCCGGTTTGCCGCCCTCCAGACCCCATTTGAAAATGCGCATGGTGTCGGTCATGGCCGCTTCGTCACCGGCCTGCTGGTGCATTTTGTCCCGCGCCGAGGCGCTGCCCAGATGAGTCAGGCCGGTGCCGCTGACCAGCATGTGCGCCGGGTCCGGGTGATCGAGTGGCGGCAGGATGCGCAGTTCGGCGAGCAGTTCGGGGTAATCGTGATCGGCGCCGAAGCCCAGGGTTTGTACGTGCTGCTCCAGCGTGTTGCGCGCCTCGATGGCAGCCAGCGCCAGATCGCGCACGCTGCGCGCGCCCTGCACTTCACGGACCTGACCGTTGTCGACCACGCCGACGCGGCGCTCGCCGTTGGTTAATTCGAATTGCACCAGATGCATACGTTCTCTCCTTTAGTCAAAATTCCGCAACACTGCAAATCCCGGTGGGAGCTGGCTCGCCAGCGATAGCGATCTGTCAGACACATCAATGTCGGATAGGCCGACGTCATCGCTGGCAAGCCAGCTCCCACAGGGTCGGTGGTAAATCATCGTCCGGGGTCAGGTACGGGTCGCACCGCGGGCACTGGCAGCAAACTGCTCAACCGGCAGCACATGCTTACGCTCCAGCACGCGATAAACGATGCCGGTCAGAATCAGCCCGAACACCATCACCCCAGAAAGGAAGTACAGCCCCGAAGCCAGATTGCCGGTGTATTCCTTCAGCGCGCCGATCACGAACGGCCCGATGTACCCGCCCAGGTTGCCCACCGAGTTGATCAGCGCGATCCCCGCCGCTGCGCTCGCGCCGGCAAAGAAACGCCCCGGCAAGGTCCAGAACACCGCCGTGCAGGAAAACAACGCAAACGCCACCAGACACAGCGCCGCCAGTTGTGCCACAGGCATCGATAGCCACGCACTCATGAACAAACCGATAGCGCCCAGCACATACAAAACAGCGAGGTGCCCGTAGCGATCATTCAAGCGGTCGGAACTGCGCGGAATGATCAGCAGGCCGATGATCCCGAAGATGTACGGCACGGAGGACACGAAACCGGTGACCAGGTCGCTGCCGCCAAACTGCTTGATCAGCGTCGGCAGCCACAGGCCGAGGCCGTAAATGCTCAGCGTCACTGGCAGGTAGAACAGCGCCAGCAGCAACACGCGTTTGTCCTTCAGCGCATGCAGCGGATTGCCGTGACGGGTCTGGCCGTATTCCTGCAGATCCTTTTTCAGTTCGCCGGTCAGCCAGTCTTTTTCCGCCTGATCCATCCATTTCACTTGCTGCGGGCCGTCAGGCAGCCAGCGCAGTACCGGCCAGGTCAGCAGGATCGCCGGAGTACCGATGACGATGAACAGCCACTGCCAGCCGTGCAGACCGAGGATGCCGTCCATGCCTAGCAAACCGCCGGACACGGGACCGGTGATCATCATCGCGATCGGTTGCGAGAGGATGAACAGGCCGAGGATCTTGCCGCGATGGCGCACCGGGAACCATTGGGTGATGTAGTACAGCACGCCAGGAAAGAAGCCTGCTTCGGCCGCGCCGAGCAGAAAGCGCATCACATAGAAGCTGTGCGGGCCCTGAACGAAGGCCATGCCGATGGTGATGGCGCCCCAGGTGATCATGATCCGCGCAAACCAGCGCCGCGCGCCAAAGCGTTCGAGCATCAGGTTGCTGGGGATTTCAAGCAGGAAGTAACCAATGAAGAACAGCCCGGCGCCCAGGCCATAGGCCGCGTCGCCAATGCCGATGTCGGCGCCCATGTGCAGCTTGGCGAAGCCGACGGCGGAGCGATCCACATAGGCGATCAGGTACAGCAGGATCAGGAAGGGAATCAGTTTCAGTGTGATGCGCCGGATAAGCCGCAATTCCTGGCTCATGAGATCGGTCTCCGATTGTTGTTTTTATAGAACCTCGGGGGACGCCTCTCGCTGCACAGCCGCCAGGGCCATCCCTCCGTCGAAAACGACTATATAGTAATACTAATTACGCAACAACACTTCCAAAGCGGCGAATTTGCGCTTATGTTAGGCCATCGCTGGAACACTATAGTCATACAATAAGAGAATCGATCATGGCTGATAAGAAACCCACCCTGCGCTCCGCCCAATGGTTTGGCACGGCCGACAAGAACGGCTTCATGTACCGCAGTTGGATGAAGAATCAGGGCATCGCCGACCATCAGTTTCACGGCAAGCCGATCATCGGCATCTGCAACACCTGGTCGGAGCTGACGCCGTGCAACGCGCATTTCCGCCAGATCGCCGAGCACGTCAAACGCGGCGTGATCGAAGCCGGTGGTTTTCCAGTGGAATTTCCAGTGTTCTCCAACGGCGAATCGAACCTGCGCCCGACCGCCATGCTCACCCGCAACCTGGCGAGCATGGACGTTGAGGAAGCGATTCGTGGCAACCCGATCGACGGCGTGGTGCTGCTGACCGGCTGCGACAAGACCACCCCGGCGCTGCTGATGGGCGCGGCCAGTTGCGACGTGCCGGCGATCGTTGTCACCGGCGGGCCGATGCTCAACGGCAAGCACAAGGGCAAGGACATCGGCTCGGGCACGGTGGTCTGGCAGCTCAGCGAACAGGTCAAGGCCGGCACCATCACCATCGACGATTTCCTCGCGGCCGAAGGCGGCATGTCGCGCTCGGCGGGCACCTGCAACACCATGGGCACCGCCTCGACCATGGCCTGCATGGCCGAAGCACTGGGCACTTCCCTACCCCATAACGCAGCGATCCCGGCGGTGGATGCGCGCCGTTACGTGCTGGCGCACATGTCCGGCATGCGTGCGGTGGAAATGGTGCGCGAAGACCTGAAACTGTCGAAGATCCTCACCAAGGAAGCCTTCGAAAACGCCATTCGCGTCAACGCCGCCATCGGTGGTTCGACCAACGCTGTAATTCACTTGAAAGCCATTGCCGGGCGCATCGGCGTCGAACTTGATCTGGACGACTGGACGCGCATCGGTCGCGGCATGCCGACCATCGTCGACCTGCAGCCTTCCGGCCGCTTCCTGATGGAAGAGTTCTACTACGCCGGCGGCTTGCCAGCGGTGCTGCGTCGCCTCGGCGAAGCCAATCTGATCCCGAATCCGAACGCGCTGACCGTCAACGGCAAATCGATCGGCGAGAACACCAAAGACGCGCCGATTTATGGCGAAGACGAAGTGATCCGCACGCTGGACAATCCGATCCGCGCCGACGGCGGTATCTGCGTACTGCGCGGCAACCTCGCGCCACTGGGTGCGGTGCTCAAGCCGTCCGCCGCCACCGCTGAACTGATGCAGCATCGCGGCCGCGCCGTGGTCTTCGAGAACTTCGACATGTACAAAGCGCGGATCAACGATCCGGAGCTGGACGTCGACAAGGATTCGATTCTGGTCATGAAGAACTGCGGGCCGAAGGGTTATCCGGGCATGGCCGAAGTCGGCAACATGGGCTTGCCGGCCAAACTGCTGGCGCAGGGTGTGACCGACATGGTGCGCATTTCTGATGCGCGGATGAGCGGCACCGCTTACGGCACGGTGGTCTTGCACGTCGCGCCGGAAGCGGCGGCCGGCGGGCCTCTGGCGACGGTGAAGGAAGGCGACTGGATCGAACTCGACTGCGCCAGCGGGCGTCTGCACCTGGACATTTCCGATGCCGAACTGGCCGCGCGCATGGCCGACCTGCAGCCACCACAGCAATTGCTGGTGGGCGGTTATCGTCAGCTGTACATCGACCATGTGCTGCAAGCGGATCAGGGTTGCGACTTCGACTTCCTGGTCGGCTGTCGTGGCGCCGAAGTACCGCGCCACTCGCACTAACAGCCCCACCGATCGTTCCCACGCTCCGCGTGGGAATGCCTCAAGGGACGCTCCGCGTTCCAGCTCGGAAATGGGACGTAGAGCGTCCCGGGCTGCATTCCCACGCGGAGCGTGGGAACGATCATTGCCCGACTCAAGATTGCGCCGTGCCTGCTATGATGCGCGGCATCTCCATCGCTCAGGATCGCGCCACTCCCCATGGATTACCGCAAACCCTCCGACCGTAAAAGCATGCACTCGCGCATCGTCCAGGAACTGGGCATGCAGATCGTCTCCGGACGCTTTTTGCCCGACGACAAACTGCCCGCCGAAGCCCTGCTCTGCGAGGAGTACGCGGTCAGCCGGCCGGTATTGCGCGAAGCCACGCGAGTGCTGGTGGCCAAGGGGCTGGTGTACTCCAAACCGCGCGTCGGAACGGTGGTCAAGGCGCGCCGCGAATGGCACATGCTCGACCCGGACGTGCTGCACTGGCTGATGCAAAGCAGCCCGCAGAATGAATTCTTCAACGTCCTGACCAGCGTGCGCAGCATCATCGAACCCGCCGCTGCCGCCCTCGCCGCCCAGCACGCCACGGATGCCGACATCGCCGCCATCAATGAAGCGTATCAACGCATGGAAGCGGCGCCGACGCCGGAAGCCTTGTTGCAGCCAGACCTGGATTTCCACAGCCGGATCGCCGATGCCACGCACAATGATTTGCTGGCGAATCTGTGCAACATGCTCGCGGTGGCGATTGCCGAGGCGTTGAAGCATTCCAATCAGCGGCCGAATCTGCATGAGTTAGCGTTGCCTCGGCACAAAGCAATTCTCACAGCGATTGAAAATCGCGACGCCCTCGGCGCCCGGCATGCGACGCTGGTGCAGCTGGATGATGCGCGGAGTGCGTTGAGTGTTGTGCTCGGCACCGAACTCTCCTGACACACCATAAATCCCCTGTAGGAGTGAGCCTGCTCGCGATAGCGGTGTATCAGTTGACCATTTACCGCCTGACACACCGCTATCGCGAGCAGGCTCACTCCTACATTTGATCTGCGTGGAATCCGGGACATAAAAAAGCCGCAACCCCTAAAGGTTGCGGCTTAGTCATTTCAGCCACTCAGATCAATGGGCAAACAACGAATTCCCCTTCTGCCCCGCCAGCTTCTCCGGCTTGATCAGGAACTTCGCCAGCGCCGGCAGCAGCCACAGCGCACCAAACATGTTCCACAACAACATGAAGGTCAGCATCAGGCCCATGTCGGCCTGGAACTTGATCGCCGAGAAGATCCAGGTGCACACGCCAATCGCCAGGCACAGGCCGGTGAACAGCACCGCTTTACCGGTCGACTTCAGGGTCTGGTAATAGGCTTCCTGCAACGGCAGGCCGGCACGCAGGAAACTTTCCAAACGGCTGTAGATGTAGATGCCGTAGTCGACACCAATCCCCACGCCCAGCGCCACCACTGGCAACGTCGCGACTTTGACGCCGATGCCCATGAACGCCATCAGCGCGTTGCCAAGGACCGAGGTCAGCACCAGCGGCAGGACGATGCACAGGGTTGCCGCCCACGAGCGGAAGGTGATCATGCACATCACCGCCACGCAGATGTACACCAGAATCAGGATCGTCAGCTCGGCCTGTTTGATGACTTCGTTGGTGGCCGCTTCGATCCCGGCGTTACCGGCGGCGAGGATGAATTCGAGGCCGTCCTTGTTGTTTTCCTTGGCGAATTCCTGCACCGCGTTCACCGCACGATCGAGGGTTTCAGCCTTGTGATCGTTGAGGAACACCAGCACCGGCGCCAGTGAGCAACTGTTGTTGTAGAGGCCGTCGGCGCGGGCGATCGAGTTGTTCAGCACGTCCGGGTTGCGCGACAGGGTTTCCCATTTCAGGTTGCCCTCGTTCATGCCCTTGATCATCTGCTTGGACACGGTCACCAGCGAAATCGCCGACTGCACGCCCTCGGTGTTCTGCATCTTCCACATCAACTGATCGATCGGCGCCATGGCTTCGTAGCGCGAGCAGCCTTCGGCCTTGGTCTTGACCATCACCACCAGCACGTCGGAACTGGTCGAGTAGTTGCTGATGATGAAGTTGTTGTCCTTGTTGTAGCGCGAGTCCGGGCGCAGTTCCGGCGCACCCTGGTCGAGGTCGCCGATCTTCAGGTTCTGGCTGTACCAGAGGCCGCCGCCGAAAGCGATCAGCGCCAGCACCACCGAGATGCGCGCAACTTTCGGATTGGCGAAGTTCGACAGCAGGCGCCAGAACGGGTGTTCGCGGTTCGCGTCTTTCTTGCTCTTGGCGATTGCACGCTTGCTGATGCCGACATAGGAAATCGCCACCGGCAGCAGGATCAGGTTGGTGAAGACAATCACTGCCACGCCGATGGACGCACCGATCGCCAGTTCACGGATCACGCCGATGTCGATGATCAGCAAGGTAATGAAACCCACCGCGTCGGCGAGAATCGCGATCATCCCCGGCAGGAACAACTGCCGGAACGTGCGCCGTGCGGCAGTCAGCGCGTTGTCGGCCTCGCTGGATTGCAGGGCGATACCGTTGATCTTCTGTACGCCGTGAGAAATGCCGATGGCGAAGATCAGGAACGGCACCAGCATCGAATACGGATCGAGGCCGAAGCCGAAGAAGTGCATCAAGCCAAGCTGCCAGACCACCGCTACCAGCGTCGTGCTCAGCACTGCGATGGTGCTGCGCACGCAGTTGGTGAACCACAGCAGCAGGATCAAGGTGATGACGAAGGCGACGCCGAAGAACAGCACCACCATCACCAGGCCATCGATCAGGTCGCCGACCTTCTTGGCGAAACCGACGATGTGGATCTTGACGTTGGGGTTCTGTGCTTCGAACTTGTTGCGGATCTTGTCTTCGAGTTCATGGGAAAACTGGCGGTAGTCCAGCGCCAGCAACTTGCCCTGGTCCTGCGGGTCGGGATACGACTCGAGCAGCGGGATGTCGACGATGCTCGACTTGAAATCGTTGGCCACCAGGCGCCCGACCTGGCCGGACTTGAGCACGTTGTTGCGCAGCAGATCGAGGCTGTCCTGCGAGCCGTTGTAGCTCTGCGGGATCACTTCACCACCGGCGAAGCCCTCTTCGGTCACTTCGGTCCAGCGCACGCTCGGGCTCCACAGCGACTTCAACCCGGAGCGGTCGACGCCGGAGATGTAGAACACCTCGTCGTTGATCTGCCGCAGGGTCTCCATGTACTCCTTGGAGAAGATGTCACCGTCAGTCGCTTCCACCGAAATACGCACGGTGTTGCCGAGGTTCGCCAGATCGTTGCGGTGCTCCATCATCTTCTCGATGAAGGGATGCTGCAGCGGGATCATCTTTTCGAAACTGGTCGACGGCCGGATCAGCGTGGCCTGCCAGAACAGGAAAATGCTCACCACCAGACAGATCAGAATCACGGCCGGGCGGTTATTGAAAATCAGGCGCTCGAGAACCGTCGCCTTTTCCTGCTGGGGAGTGATCAAGGAAGTCATAGGCCCGCCTTCTTGTTATTGGTCTCGGCACCGTTTGGCTGGGTGAGGTGCACCCCGCCCTGCCCGCTCAGTATCAGATTGCCGTCGCTGGTCGCGGCGACCGACGACAGCGAAATGCGATCCGGGCGGTTGAACACGCTGAAGGTCTCGCCGTTATCGCTGCTGCTGATCACCGAACCGCCGTTGCCGACGATGACGATCGAGCCGTCTTCAAGCAGCGTGCCGCCGGACAGGCCGAACTCCAGCGCACCGCGCGCGGCTTTCAGCTCGACCTGCTCCCAGTTGCTGCCGAAATCGGTGGAGCGGTAGAGGTTGCCGCGCAAGCCGTAGGCCAGCAAGGTCTGCGCTTGTGCCGTGCCGATCACGCCAAACAGCGAACCTTCGTACGGGCCTTCGAGTTTCTCCCAGGTCTGGCCGTCATCGGCGGAGCGGAACATGCTGCCCGACTCGCCGACGATAAACAGCCCGGCGTCCTTTACGGCGGCGATGGCGTTGAGGTGGAACTGGTCTTCGTTGTCGAGGCGGTCGCTGACGTCTTGCCAGTCCTTGCCGCCGTCGGTGGTTTCCAGCAGCGTGCCGTACGCGCCCACGGCAAAGCCGCTGTTGGCGTCCTTGAACCAGACGTCGAGCAGCGGCGATTCACGTTTGAGGTCTTCGAATTGCCTGGTCCAGGTCAGACCGCCGTCTGCACTGGCGAGGATCTGCGCGTCATGGCCGACCGCCCAGCCGTGCTTGTCGTCGACAAAATACACTGCGGTGAGCAGTTGCCGGGTCGGCACTTTGGCCTGGGTCCAGGTCTTGCCCTGGTCATCGGAATAGAGAATGTGCCCACGGTCACCGACCGCGACCAGGCGCGTGCCGGCATGGACCACATCGAGAATCAGGCTTTTCGCGGCCTTCGCCGATTCGGTGGCATACACCCCATCGGCAGGTGCCTCGGCGGCGATGACTGGCGCCGACAGTGTGGCAAAACCCAGCAGAGAGAGTGCTGTGACCAGCAACGCGGTGTTGCGCAACGCCGGCGGGCGGCAACGACTCATAGACCTTCCCCTATTTATTATTGTTGGGCCATCAGGCCTTCAAGGGCGCCGCAAGGGTGCTGCGATGATGGCCGATCAGAAGCATCGTCCTGAAACACGCCATCCAGAGCCCCTTCGGAAGCTGGCTCATCCTATCGGGCTTTCGAAACGTCTGACAATCGGCGCCACGTTATCTTTTGTTAACCGCATCGCCGACGCATTCCCCCCTGTAGGAGTGAGCCTGCTCGCGATGGCGGTGTGTCAGTTAGCAAATCACTGGCTGACACTGCTATCGCGAGCAGGCTCACTCCTACAGGGGCCGGTGGTGGTTTAGGGATTTGAATACATGACCATTCGCCGGGGTGATGCGGCAAAAGTGCGCGAGGGGACTTGCACGATTGGTATTATGGTATACCATCAGACGCACAGACACTCTCAATCCCCCTACGGAGCAGCTCATGAGTTTCGAAATCCGCAAGATCGTCAGCTATGTCGAAGAAACCTTTATCGAAGGCGGCAAAGCCACCGACAAGCCTGTAACCATGGTTGGCCTCGCCGTGGTGATGAAGAACCCTTGGGTGGGCAACGGTTTCGTTGAAGACCTCAAGCCGCAGATCCGCGCCAACTGCTCCGATCTCGGCGCGCTGATGGTCGAGCGTCTGGTCGGCATCATCGGCGGTGCGGAGAAGATCGAGGCTTACGGCAAAGCCGCAGTAGTCGGTGCTGACGGCGAGATCGAACACGCCTCCGCGGTGATCCACACCCTGCGCTTCGGCAACCACTACCGCGAAGCGGTCAACGCCAAGAGCTACCTGAGCTTCACCAACAAGCGCGGTGGCCCGGGCACCTCGATCCAGATCCCGATGATGCACAAGGACGACGAAGGTCAGCGTTCGCACTACATCACCCTGGAAATGCAGATCGAAGACGCCCCGCGTGCTGACGAAATCGTCGTGGTGCTGGGTTGTGCCGACGGTGGTCGCCTGCATCCGCGCATCGGCAACCGCTACATCGATCTGGAAGAACTGGCCGCCGAAAAAGCCCAGTAATCACAATAAAAAGGCATTGCAGGAGCGCTCCATGATTCGGCTCACCGCTGAACTCACCCCGGCTGGCACCAGTTACCTGGCGACCGGCCAAGGCCAGCCCGTGGTTTTGATCCACGGCGTGGGCCTGAACAAAGAAATGTGGGGCGGCCAGATCGTTGGCCTGTCCAGCGACTATCAGGTGATCGCCTACGACATGCTCGGCCACGGCGCCAGTCCGCGACCGGCCAGCGGCACCGACCTGCTCGGTTACGCCGATCAGTTGCTCGAGTTGCTCGATCACCTGAACCTGCCGCAGGCCGCGGTGATCGGCTTCTCCATGGGTGGCCTGGTCGCGCGGGCGTTTGCCCTGCACTATCCGCAGCGCCTGCAAAGCCTGGTGGTGCTCAACAGCGTGTTCAACCGCAGCGAAGAGCAGCGTGCCGGCGTCATCGCGCGTACCGCGCAGGCCGCTGAACACGGTCCGGACGCCAACGCCGAAGCGGCGCTGTCACGCTGGTTCAGCCGTGAATATCAGGCGGCCAACCCGGCGCAGATCGCCGCGCTGCGCCAGACTCTGGCCAACAACGACCCGCAGGGTTACCTGACCACCTACGAACTGTTCGCCACCCAGGACATGTACCGCGCCGACGACCTCGGCACGATCACCGCACCGACCTTGATCGCCACTGGCGAACTTGATCCGGGTTCGACCCCGGAAATGGCCGAGCAACTGGCCCGGCGCATCCCCGGTGCGAAGGTTGCCGTGCTCCCCGAGCAACGGCATATGATGCCGGTAGAGTCGCCGCGCCTGGTCAACCAGACCTTGCTGCAGTTTCTCCAATTCGCACACTCCCGACAAAACCATATAAAGGGGATCGTTGCATGACACTCGCACGCTTCCAGATGTGCATCGGCGGAGAATGGGTCGACGCCCTCTCCGGCAAGACTTTCGAAAGCCTCAACCCGGCGTCGGCGCAAGCCTGGGCCCAACTGCCCGATGCCGATGAAGCCGACGTCGAACGCGCCGTGCAAGCCGCGCAAACCGCGTTCGACAGCCCGGCCTGGCGTGGCCTGACCGCCACCGCACGGGGCAAGCTGTTGCGCCGTCTCGGCGACCTGATCGCCGAAAACAAGGAGCAACTGGCGCAGCTGGAAAGCCGCGACAACGGCAAGCTGATCCGCGAAACCCGTGGTCAGGTTGGCTATCTGCCGGAGTTCTTCCACTACACCGCAGGCCTGGCCGACAAGCTTGAAGGCGGCACGCTGCCGCTGGACAAGCCCGACCTGTTTGCCTACACCGTGCACGAAGCCATGGGCGTAGTCGCGGCGATCATTCCCTGGAACAGCCCGCTCTACCTGACCGCAATCAAACTGGCCCCGGCCCTCGCCGCCGGCAACACCATTGTGATCAAGCCGTCCGAGCATGCCTCGGCAACGATCCTGGAGCTGGCGCGGCTGGCCCTCGAAGCCGGGATTCCGCCGGGCGTGGTCAACGTCGTCACCGGTTACGGCCCGAGCACCGGCGCCGCCCTCACCCGCCATCCGCTGATCCGCAAGATCGCCTTCACCGGCGGCGCGGCGACGGCACGGCATGTGGTGCGCAGCAGCGCCGAGAACTTCGCCAGGCTGTCGCTGGAACTGGGCGGCAAGTCGCCAAACATCATCTTCGCCGACGCCGATCTGGACAGCGCGATCAACGGCGCGATTGCCGGGATCTACGCCGCATCCGGGCAGAGTTGCGTATCCGGTTCGCGCTTGCTGGTGCAGGACGAAATCTACGACGAGTTCGTCAATCGCCTGGTCGAGCGTGCCCAGAGCATTCGCATCGGCAACCCGCAGGAAGACCACAGCGAGATGGGCCCGATGGCCACCGCGCAGCAACTGGCAGTGGTCGAAGGCCTGGTCGCTGATGCCATCGCCGAAGGCGCGCGGTTGCGCACTGGCGGCAAGCGTCCGACGGATGTAGGCGAAGGCTGGTTCTACGAGCCGACGCTGTTCGAGTGCGACCGCAACTCGATGAAGATCATGCAGGAAGAAGTCTTTGGCCCGGTCGCTTCGGTAATCCGCTTCAAGGATGAAGCCGAAGCGCTGGCGATCGCCAACGACTCGCAGTTCGGCCTTGCCGCCGGCATCTGGACCCGCGATCTGGGCCGCGCCCATCGTCTGGCGCGCGATGTGCGCTCGGGCATCATCTGGGTCAACACCTACCGCGCGGTGTCGGCGATGGCGCCGATCGGCGGCTTCAAGAACAGTGGCTATGGACGCGAAAGCGGCATCGATTCGGTGCTGGCCTACACCGAACTGAAAACGGTGTGGATCAACCTTTCTCAGGCGCCAATGCCTGATCCGTTTGTGATGCGCTAGGAGTCCTGCGAAATGATCGAACCCGGCATTTACAAAGACGTCATGAGCTCGTTCCCGTCCGGCGTCACGGTGGTCACGACGCTGGACCCGGACGGCGGCATCGTCGGCATCACCGCCAGCGCGTTCAGTGCACTGTCGATCGACCCGGCACTGGTGCTGTTCTGCCCCAACTACGCCTCCGACACCTATCCGGTGCTGCGCGACAGCAAGAAGTTCGCCATTCACTTGCTCTCTGCCGAACAAACCGCCGAAGCCTATGCGTTCGCCGGCAAGGGCAAGGACAAGGCCAAAGACATTGAGTGGCACCTGAGCGATCTGGGCAATCCGATCCTCGCCAGGGCCACGGCGATCATCGAGTGCGAGTTGTGGCGGGAATACGATGGCGGTGACCACGCAATCATCGTCGGCGCAGTGAAGCACCTGATCCTGCCCGAGCAACCGGTGACGCCGATGATTTACCACAAGGGCAAGCTCGGCCCCCTGCCGACCCTGGTTTGAGCTAACAACGCAAAACCCTGTGGGAGCTGGCTTGCCAGCGATGGCGTCAGGTCAGTCAATATTGATTTCGACTGTGACGCCGTCATCGCTGGCAAGCCAGCTCCGACAGGGATTGAGGTGAGGCAAAGAATATGAGTAACGAAAAGTACCAAAAAGGCCTGCAAATCCGCACCCAGGTATTGGGCGAAGCCTACGTGCAGCGCTCGATCGACAACGCCGATGACTTCACCCGGCCGCTGCAGGAAATGGTCACCGAATACTGCTGGGGCCATGTCTGGGGACGTGAGGGGTTGTCGCTCAAGGAGCGCAGCATGATCAACCTGGCGATGATCTCGGCGCTCAACCGCCCGCACGAACTCAAGCTGCATGTGCGTGGCGCCTTGCGTAACGGCCTGAGTCGTGAGCAAATACGCGAAATTCTGCTTCAGGTCGGCATTTATTGCGGCGTTCCGGCGGCCGTGGACAGTTTCCGGCTGGCCCGTGAAGCCTTTGCCGAAGCCGACGCCGAGGCCTCCAGTTAACCCCTCGGCTGTTTAGATGCCCGTCTGGCATGGACAGCCAAGCTCAAGAGCGGACCCCATGAAACGCCAGCCACTCGACGACAGCTTCAAGGTCAATCGCAACCCCGTTACCCTGCGCGAAATCGTGCTGGACAAACTGCGTAGCGCGATCATGAATTTCCAGCTCATGCCGGGCGATCGTCTGGTCGAACGCGACCTGTGTGATCGCCTCGGCGTCAGCCGCACATCGGTGCGCGAAGCGCTGCGGCATCTCGAATCCGAAGGTCTGGTCGAATTCGCCGACGCCAAGGGCCCGCGCGTGGCGATCATCACGCTCGCCGATGCCGTCGATATCTACGAACTGCGCTGCGTGCTCGAAGGCCTGATCGTTCAGCTGTTCACCCTGCGCGCCAAGGCCAAGGACATCAAAGCCCTGGAAAAAGCCCTCGACGACAACCGCAAGGCGTTGAAGGACGGCGAGCTGCAACAGGTGATCGACTCGGTACAGGGCTTCTACGACGTGCTGCTCGAAGGCTCGGGCAACCACGTCGCCGCCACCCAATTGCGCCAGTTGCAGGCGCGCATCAGCTACTTGCGCGCGACCTCGGTGTCGCAGGAAAACCGTCGCGGCGCAAGTAACCACGAGATGGAAAAAATGGTCGCGGCGATCAAGAGCGGCGATCCGCTGGCGGCGCATCAGGCCTGTGTCGATCACGTCCGCGCGGCGGCTGCCGTGGCCCTCGACTACCTCAAGCGCAAGCAGGAAGAGACTGGCGCGACGCCGGCGATCACCTTGCCGATCGCGCTGAAAGAACCGCGTATAGGTCACTGATATGTTCAGCCCGAGCTATTGCCCGAAATGCGGTGGCCCTGACCTCGGTCAGCAGATACCGGCGGGCGATACGCACGAGCGCCTGACGTGCCGCGGCTGCGGCTACATCCACTACGTCAATCCGAAGATCATCGCCGGCTGCATCATTGAGCAGGACGGCAAATATCTCTTGTGCCAACGGGCGATCCCGCCGCGCCCGGGCACCTGGACGCTGCCCGCCGGTTTCATGGAAAGCGGCGAAACCACCGAGCAGGCGGCGTTGCGCGAAGTCTGGGAAGAAAGCGGCGTGCGCGCCGAGATCGTCTCGCCGTATTCGATTTTCAGCGTGCCGAAGATCAGCGAGGTGTACATCATCTTCCGCGCCATCGCCCTGGAAATTACCGGGCAATACGGGCCGGAGACGCTGGACTACAAGTTCTTTGCCCCTGAAGACATCCCGTGGGAACAGATCTACTACCCGGCGATCCGGCAGATTCTCGAGCGCTATATCGAAGAGCGCCAGGCGGGGGTCTACGGGATTTACATGGGCAATGACGACAGCGGCAAAATTCACTTCATGCGCTGATAACGTTGCGCTTTTTTGTAGGAGTGAGCCTGCTCGCGATAGCGGAGTATCAGTCGACATCTTCATCAACTGACAGACCGCTATCGCGAGCAGGCTCACTCCTACAGAGGGTGGTGGTGCTGCCTAGAGCGGGGCAAAGGCCTCAACGATAATGATCTCCGCCCTCGCCCAGTCCTCGCGATAGCTTCTCGCTTCCTGATACGCCGCCGAGCGATAGCACGCCACGGCTTTCTCATAGCTCTCAAACTCGATGATCACCGTGCGTTGCGGCGTTTCGCGCCCTTCCATCGCCTCGCTGCGTCCGCCTCTGGCGAGAAATACGCCACCGTACGCGGCAATCGCCTGCGGCGTGCGCTGGGTGTATTGGCTGTAGTGTTCGGCATCGGCTATATCCACATGAGCAATCCAGTACGCCTTCATAGTGACCTCTTTGTTAATTTTGTATTATGGTATACCAATATATTTCCAACGAACCCTGAGAGTCCAGCATGGCCTTCAACAGCATCGAAGAAATCATCGACGATTATCGCCTCGGCAAAATGGTTTTGCTGGTCGATGACGAAGACCGCGAGAACGAAGGCGACCTGTTGCTGGCCGCCGACCGCTGCACGCCCGAGGCGATCAGCTTCATGGCCCGCGAAGCGCGCGGGCTGATCTGCCTGACCCTGACCGATGAACATTGCCAGCGTTTGGGCCTGGAGCAAATGGTCCCGAGCAACGGCAGCGTATTCAGCACCGCGTTCACCGTATCGATTGAAGCAGCCGTCGGCGTAACTACCGGGATTTCCGCAGCCGATCGCGCCTGCACCGTCGCCGCCGCCGTGGCGCCAAATGCCCGTGCCGAGGATCTGGTGCAGCCCGGCCATATCTTCCCGCTGCGCGCCAAGGAAGGTGGCGTGCTGACCCGCGCCGGCCACACCGAAGCCGGCTGTGACCTGGCGCGGCTGGCCGGTTTCACCCCGGCCTCGGTGATCGTCGAGGTGATGAACGACGACGGCACCATGGCCCGGCGCCCGGATCTGGAACTGTTCGCACGCAAGCACGGGATCAAGATCGGCACCATCGCCGACCTGATCCACTATCGCCTGAGCACCGAACACACCATCGAACGCATCGGTGAACGTGAGCTGCCGACGGTACACGGCACCTTCCGCTTGATCACCTTTGAAGACCGCATCGAAGGCGGCGTGCACATGGCGATGGTCATGGGCGATCTGCGCCGTGACGAGCCGACGCTGGTGCGCGTGCATGTGATCGATCCACTGCGCGATCTGGTCGGTGCCGAGTACAGCGGGCCGAAGAACTGGACGCTGTGGGCGGCGCTGCAACGGGTCGCTGCCGAAGGTCACGGGGTGGTCGTGGTGCTGGCCAACCATGAATCGTCGCAGGCCTTGCTTGAGCGGGTGCCGCAACTGACCCAGCCACCGCGACAGTTCAGCCGCTCGCAGTCGCGGATTTATTCCGAGGTCGGGACCGGGGCGCAGATTTTGCAGAACCTTGGGGTTGGCAAGCTGCGGCATCTCGGCCCGCCGCTGAAGTATGCGGGGCTGACCGGGTATGACCTTGAGGTGGTCGAGAGCATCCCGTTCACTGAATAACCCGCGCCAAGCACAGATTCAATTGTAGGAGTGAGCCTGCTCGCGATAGCGGTGTATCAGTTGACGAAGATGTTGGCTGACACACCGCTATCGCGAGCAGGCTCACTCCTACAGGGTTTTGTATTTCAAATATTGATTTCCTGAGGCACAAAAAACGGCTTCGCCAGATAACCGGTAAGGCAAAGTGCTTGCACAAAGTTTGGAATACCATAATATGATATTCCATAGACCGGACACGCCTACGAACGTCCAGCTACTGCTCCCGTCAGGCGGGCAACAACGCAAGCCCGCTCAATAAACACAACAATGAGGGCGTAAAAATGGTGTTGAACAAAGCTGCAACCGCAATTCTTTTTGCGGGACTGCTCAGCGTCACCGGCCAGGCTGCAATGGCTGCCGAAAGCGTCAACTTCGTCAGCTGGGGCGGTAGCACCCAGGATGCGCAGAAACAGGCCTGGGCCGATCCGTTCAGCAAGGCCAGCGGCATCACCGTCGTCCAGGACGGGCCGACCGACTACGGCAAACTCAAAGCCATGGTCGAAAGCGGCAACGTGCAATGGGATGTGGTTGATGTCGAAGCCGATTTTGCCCTGCGCGCCGCGGCTGAAGGCCTGCTCGAACCCCTCGATTTCAAAGTGATCCAGCGCGACAAGATCGACCCGCGCTTCGTCAACGATCACGGCGTCGGCTCGTTCTTCTTCTCCTTTGTCCTCGGCTACAACGAAGGCAAGCTCGGCGCCAACAAGCCACAGGACTGGAGCGCCCTGTTCGACACCAAGACCTTTCCCGGCAAGCGCGCCCTGTACAAATGGCCAAGCCCAGGCGTGCTGGAACTGGCGCTGCTGGCCGATGGCGTCGCCGCCGACAAGCTTTACCCGCTCGACCTGGATCGCGCCTTCAAGAAACTCGACACCATCAAGAAAAACATCGTCTGGTGGGGCGGCGGCGCACAGTCGCAGCAACTGCTGGCCTCCGGGGAAGCGAGCATGGGCCAGTTCTGGAACGGTCGCGTCCACGCCCTGCAGGAAGACGGCGCGCCGGTCGGCGTGAGCTGGAAGCAGAACCTGGTCATGGCCGACATTCTGGTCATTCCCAAAGGTGCGAAAAACAAGGACGCGGCGATGAAGTTCCTCGCCAACGCCAGCAGCGCCAAAGGCCAGGCCGACTTCTCCAACCTGACCGCCTACGCGCCGGTCAACCTCGACAGTGTGGAGCGTCTGGATTCGACGCTGGCCCCCAACCTGCCGACTGCCTACGCCAAGGATCAGATCACTCTTGATTTCGCGTACTGGGCCAAGAACGGTCCGGCCATCGCGACACGGTGGAACGAATGGCTGGTCAAATGAAAATCGCGGCCACCGCGCCCGTTCCGTCCACTGTCACCGGGAGCGCCGCCGGCGCTGCCGGTTCGTCCCTCAAGCAACGCTGGCGCGGCGCCGGCAACCTCGCCCCGGCGCTGTTGTTCCTCGGCCTGTTCTTTCTGGCACCGTTGATTGGTCTGCTGTTGCGTGGCGTGCTCGAACCGACGCCGGGCCTTGGTAACTATGAACAACTGTTCGCCAACTCGGCGTATGCCCGGGTGCTGCTCAACACCTTCTCAGTGGCCGGGCTGGTGACGCTGTTCAGCCTGCTGCTGGGCTTTCCGCTGGCCTGGGCGATCACGCTGGTGCCGCGCGGCTGGGGCCGCTGGATTCTGAACATCGTGCTGTTGTCGATGTGGACCAGCCTGCTCGCCCGCACCTATTCGTGGCTGGTGTTGCTGCAAGCCTCGGGCGTGATCAACAAGGCGCTGATGGCCATGGGCATCATCGATCAGCCGCTGGAGATGGTGCACAACCTCACCGGCGTAGTGATCGGCATGAGCTACATCATGATTCCGTTCATCGTGCTGCCGTTGCAGGCGACCATGCAGGCCATCGACCCGATGATCCTGCAGGCCGGCTCGATCTGCGGCGCGAGCCCGTGGACCAACTTCTTCCGGGTGTTCCTGCCGCTGTGCCGGCCGGGTCTGGCCTCCGGGGGCTTGATGGTGTTCGTGATGTCGCTCGGTTACTACGTGACCCCGGCGCTGCTCGGCGGCGCGCAGAACATGATGCTGCCGGAATTCATCATTCAGCAGGTGCAATCGTTCCTCAACTGGGGCCTGGCCAGTGCCGGCGCTGCGTTGCTGATCGCGATCACTTTGGTGTTGTTCTACTTCTACCTGAAGCTTCAGCCGGAATCCCCGGTTGGCGCCAGTAACACGAGGTAAGCCGAAATGCTCCTGACTCCCAATGCCATGAGCCGGCGCATGCGTTTCGGCTTGTATGCCACCACCGGGCTGATCGGTCTGTTCCTGCTGTTGCCGATCGTGTTCATCGTGCTGCTGTCGTTCGGTTCCTCGCAGTGGCTGGTGTTTCCGCCGCCGGGCTGGACGCTGAAATGGTACGGCCAGTTCTTCTCCAACCCGGATTGGATGAGCGCCGCTGCGGCCAGCCTCAAGGTGGCCGTGCTGACCACGATCTGCGCCGTGGCCCTCGGCTTGCCGACCGCGTTTGCGCTGGTGCGCGGGCGCTTTCCTGGCCGGGAAATGTTGTACGGCCTGTTCACCCTGCCAATGATCGTGCCGCTGGTGATCATTGCCGTGGCGGTGTACGCACTGTTTCTCAAGCTCGGTTACACCGGGACGATGTTCGCGTTCGTCGTCAGCCATGTGATCGTCGCGCTGCCGTTCACCATTATCTCGATCATCAACTCGCTGAAGCTGTTCGATCAGTCGATTGAAGACGCGGCGGTGATCTGTGGCGCCTCACGCCTGCAAGCGGTGTTCAATGTGACGTTCCCGGCGATTCGTCCGGGCATGGTCGCCGGCGCCCTCTTCGCCTTCCTCGTCTCGTGGGACGAAGTGGTGCTCAGCGTGATGATGGCCAGCCCGACCCTGCAAACCCTTCCCGTGAAAATGTGGACCACCCTGCGCCAGGACCTGACCCCGGTGATCGCCGTCGCTTCGACGCTGCTGATCGGCCTGTCGGTCCTGGTCATGGTGATCGCCGCCGCCCTGCGCCGGCGCAACGAAATCAGCGCCTGAGCGCCGAGGAGTACGACATGAGTGCCGTGATCAAAGACGCCTCCCAGCAGAACGACAAGCCCCTGGTCAGCCTGCGCAACCTGAACAAGCATTACGGCGACTTTGCCGCCGTCGACAACATCTCGCTGGACATCAAGGACGGTGAATTCCTGACCTTCCTCGGCTCCAGCGGCTCGGGCAAGAGTACGACGCTGTCGATGCTCGCCGGGTTCGAAACACCGAGCAGTGGCGAGATCCTCGTCAACGGCCAGTCACTGGTCAACGTGCCGCCGCACAAGCGCGACATCGGCATGGTTTTCCAGCGCTATTCACTGTTCCCGCATCTGTCGGTGCGCGACAACATCGCCTTCCCTCTGGCGATTCGCAAACTGGCGGCGGCGGAGCGCGACAAGCGTGTCGACGCCATGCTGAAACTGGTGCAACTGGAACAGTTCGCCCATCGCCGCCCTTCGCAACTGTCCGGCGGCCAGCAGCAACGTGTGGCCATCGCCCGCGCGCTGGTTTACGAGCCACGCATTCTGCTGATGGACGAACCGCTCGGTGCGCTGGACAAAAAGCTGCGCGAGGACTTGCAGGACGAACTGCGCCAACTGCATCGGCGCCTGGGCATCACCATCGTCTACGTGACCCACGACCAGGAAGAAGCGATGCGCTTGTCGCAGCGCATCGCGATCTTCAGCCACGGCAAGATTGTTGGCCTGGGCAGCGGTTATGACCTTTATCAGAATCCACCGAATGCCTTCGTGGCGTCGTTCCTTGGCAACTCGAACTTTCTCAAGCTCAAGGCGCAGGGCAATGCGGCGGCGAGTTTCGAGGGGCAGCCGTTGTCGATCCGACTGACGGCCGGGTTGCAGACTGATCAGGATGTGTTGCTGATGGTGCGGCCGGAAAAGGCCTTGGCGTTGAGCGTGCCGCAGGCAACCCGCGAACCGCTGCCGTCGGGCTGGAACGAAGTGTCCGCGACCGTGGTGGAAGTGCTGTTTCTCGGTGAAAGCCAGACCTGCAGCGTGGTCACCGCGGGCGGAACCTCGATGACCGTGAAAGCCTTGTCAGCCGCCGGCATGCCGCTCAAGGCCGGCGACCCGGTGCATGTGCGCTGGGCTACCACCGACGCCTGCGTCTACACCGAGTGGACTGAAAGCGACCTGAACAAGGCTGCCGGCTCGCACTGAGTTCTCTCAGACACTGCCAATCCCTGTGGGAGCGGGCTTGCCCGCGATAGCTGAATTTCAGACACACCAATGTTGAATGTGCCGAAGCCATCGCGGGCAAGCCCGCTCCCACAGGTTCATCAGTCAACCAAAATGTCACCCTCGGGTCACCTCAGCGTCGGGCTGAGGTGGCCTTTTTTTCAAGTGCGCAAAACCCGACTCGAGGATGCCCTCAAGCCAGACTCTTGCTCACCACCTCATACACATCACTCGACAACGCCCCCGACGCGAGAATCCGCTCCAGTTCGGCCTTCATCAAGGCTTGACGCGGTGCATCGTATTTGCGCCAGCGGGTCAGCGGTGCCAGTTGACGCGAGGCGATTTGCGGGTTGAAGCCGTTCAGTTCGATCACCAGATCGGCGAGGAACCGATAACCGCTACCGTCCGCCGCGTGGAAGTTGATCAGGTTCTGCCCGGCAAACGCACCGATCAGCGCGCGGACCTTGTTCGGGTTCTTGATGTTGAAGGCCGGGTGCTGCATCAACGCCTTCACCCGCGCCAGCCCGCCCGGCAAGGTGCTGCCGGCCTGCACGCTGAACCACTGATCCATGACCAGCGGATTGTCCTTGAAGTGCTCGGCGAAACTGGCCAGCGCCAGGGCTTTCTGCTCTTCGAACGGCGAGTTGACCAGCACGGCCAGCGCGGTCAGGCGCTCGGTCATGTTGTCGGCATTTTCAAATTGCTCCAGCGCCGCCGCCAGTACTTCCGGCTTGCCACTGAGCATCAGGTACGACAGCGCGATGTTCTGCAAGGCGCGACGGGCGAAGTGCTCGGCTTCGGCCACGTACGGCGTTTGCTTCGACAGGTCGCGGTTGGCCTGGTAACGCAGCCACAGCGCTTCGAACAAACCTTCGGCGAGTTGCTTGCGGGCGAACTCGCGAGCGTTGTGGATCGCCTCGACGTCAGCCACTTCGCTGATTTCGGTGAGGTAGGCCTCGCCCGGCAGCGAGAGCATCTCGGCAACCATCGCCTGATCAAGCGACTCGTCGGACAGCACCGTGCGCAGCGCCGAAGTCAGGCGCGGGTCCAGCACCATGGCCTCGCCCTTCTGCTGCTGGCCGATCAGCTCCTGCAACACCTGCACCGCCAGTTGCTGGCCGGCATCCCAGCGGTTGAAACCGTCGCTGTCGTGCTGCATGAGGAACATCAGTTGATCACGGTTGTACGGGAAGCTCAGCTTCACCGGCGCCGAGAAGCCGCGCAGCAGCGATGGCAGCGGTTGCTCATTGATATCGACGAAAGTGAAGGTCTGCTCGGCCTCGGTCACCGAGATTACCCGCGTGGTGCCTTGCGCTGAGGCTTCACCGGCCAGACGCAGCGCCAGTTCGTTGCCCTGGCTGTCGAGCAGACCGAGTTCGACCGGAATCACGAAAGGCAGTTTTTCAACTTTGTCCGGGGTTTCCGGGCAGCTCTGGCGGAACGTCAGGCTGTAGGTTTTTGCTGCGGCATCGTACGACTCGCTGACCGCCAGACGCGGAGTGCCGGCCTGGCTGTACCAGCGCTTGAACTGTGTCAGGTCGACGCCATTGGCGTCTTCCATGGCCTTGACGAAGTCATCGCAGGTCACGGCTTGCCCGTCGTGACGCTCGAAGTACAGATCGCTGCCCTTGCGGAAGCCTGCGGCGCCCAGCAGGGTGTGGAGCATGCCGACCACTTCCGAACCCTTTTCGTACACGGTCAGGGTGTAGAAGTTGGAAATCTCGATGAAGCTGTCCGGGCGCACGGCATGGGCCATCGGGCCGGCATCTTCGGCGAACTGGTGGGTGCGCAGGTAGGCCACGTCCTGAATGCGCTTGACCGTCGCCGAGTTCATGTCCGAGGAGAAACCGGCGTCACGGAACACCGTGAAGCCTTCCTTGAGCGACAGCTGGAACCAGTCGCGGCAGGTCACGCGGTTGCCCGACCAGTTGTGGAAATATTCGTGGGCGACGATTGCCTCGACCCGCTGGTGCGCAGCGTCGGTCGCGGTTTCGGCGCGGGCCAGCACGGCACTGGAGTTGAAGATGTTGAGGCCCTTGTTCTCCATCGCGCCCATGTTGAAATCGTTGACCGCGACGATCATGAAGATGTCCAGATCGTACTCGCGACCGTAGACCTCTTCGTCCCAGCGCATCGACTTCTTCAGGCTGTTCATCGCGTGCTGGCACTTGTCGATGTTTTCCGGCTCGACATAGATGCGCAGCGCGACGTTGCGCTGGCTCATGGTGGTGAACGTGTCTTCGACGCACCACAAGTCACCGGCGACCAGCGCGAACAGGTAGGCCGGTTTCTTGAACGGGTCTTCCCAGGTCGCCCAGTGGCGGCCGTCTTCACCCGGGCCCGAAGCGATCGGGTTGCCGTTGGAGAGCAGCACCGGGTAGCTGTGCTGTTCGGCGACCACGGTGGTGGTGAACTTGCTCATCACGTCCGGGCGGTCGAGGTAATAGGTGATCTTGCGAAAGCCCTCGGCCTCGCACTGGGTGCAGAACATCGTGCCGGACTTGTACAGGCCTTCCAGCGCGGTATTGGTTTCCGGATGAATTCGGACGCTGGTGTCGAGGGTGAAGCTGTCGCTGCCCGGCTGCAGGGTCAGGTGGCTGTCGGAAATTTGATAGTCCGCGGCGCTCAGCTCCTTGTCGGCCAACGTTACCGAGAGCAATTCCAGCTGCTGGCCGTCCAGCACCAGCGGCGGCAGGCCCGGGCCACGCTCGGGGTTGCGGCGCATCACCAGTTGCGCGTGGACCAGACTGTGGTCCTCGAACAACTCGAAGGTCAGGTGTGTTTCGTCGATCAGGTATTCGGGCGCCTGATAGTCCTTGAGGTAAATCATCTTCGGTTGTTCGGTGCGCATGCTGGAATCCTTATTGATGCACGGCGAGCTGGTAAGCCGTGTATTTACGAATGTTGATCACGCCGGTGTCGAAAATCAGGTATTGCCCCTTGATCCCCAGCAGCGTGCCTTCGGCAATCGGGTTCTTGTCCAGGTTGAAGCTGACGATTTTCGCCGGGTATTGCTCGACGGGATAGCGGATTTCCAGTGGTTCGACATCGGCAATCGTCTGAATCGCCTGTAGGCCGAATCGCTGCTGCAAGCCTTGCAGGCCCTCAGCGCAACTTTCGAACAACTGATCACGCACCTGCGCCAGATCCACCGCCGCCGCGTCGCCCTTGAGCAGCGCGCGCCAATTGGTCTTATCGGCCACCTGGCTGCGGAACAGATCTTCGACGAACCCCGACTGCTGCCGTGTGGCGACGCGCATGATCGGCAACGCCTGACTGGCGCCCTGATCGAGCCAGCGGGTCGGCAGTTGCGTTGCACGGGTGATGCCAACCTTGATGCCTGAAGAATTGGCCAGATAGACCACATGATCGGTCATGCAGAACTGCTCGCCCCAGGCCGGATCGCGGCAGGTGCCCGCGTCAAAGTGGCAGCGCTCCGGGCTCATGATGCACAGGTCGCATTGCGCCAGTCTGGTCATGCACGGGTAGCAATAGCCCTGACTGAAACTGGTTTTGGTCTTGCGCCCGCAATGGGTGCAGTGGATTGCCCCCAGGTATTGCAGACGCACCGTGGTGCCGATCAACGGGTTGACCGGCACCTCGACGTCATCCAGACGAAACGCGTATTGCACGTTCGGCCCGTCCAGGCGCGCCGACATTTTGCTGATTGCACCGCGGCCAATCTCGATCAATGGATGGCATCCGACTTGAACAGGATGTTCGGCACTTCGATCGATTTCGATGCACATTCCTGCGGGCCCATATAACCGGTGCGCTGGTCTTCAGGCAGGTTCTGGATTTCCCAGGCAATCATCGCCTGCAACGACAGCTCGCGCTGTTCGGCGGTGAGCTTGTTGCCGTCGGACCATTTGCCGATTTCCACGGCCAGCTTCAGGCTTTCGTAGATGTCCGGGGTGATGTTGCTGATCATGTCGTTAAAAGAGGACATCAGGGGTCTCCGTGCTCTTCAATTCGCTAAAAATTCAGACGGCCAGTTTACGGCGGTTATACAAACCACCCAACAAACCGGTAAAGCATCCGATGAGTAACCCGCTCAGGTGCGCGGCGTTGGCGATCTGGCCGAAGCCGATCAACGAGATCAGCCCGGACATGCACACCACCAGCCAGATCAGCATCATCGCCAGCACACCACGCGGCAGGCGATAGGCTGGATTTGGCGCCAGCAACTGGAAAATCCAGCAATGCCCGAGCAAGCCGTAAAGCACGCCGGACAGGCCACCAAACAAGGTCGGGCCGCTCCAGACAAACTGCGCATAGTTGGACACCAGACTGAACAGCAGTGTCAGGCCGATCAGGTTGATGCTGCCCTGACGTGATTCGATGCGCCGGCCCAGCTCCCAGTACCACATGCCGTTCATGGCCAGATGCAGGATGCCGAAGTGGATCAGCATCGGCGTGATCAGCCGCCACCACTGCCCTGCCGCCAGGCTGTCGGCCAACGGCGTGAAATGGATGTACTCGCCGATCACCCGGAAGTCGAGAAAGGTCAGCCAGCGCAGCGTTTCGAGGTTTTCGCCGAGAAACGTCAGACCGCCGACGATCAGGCTCAACAGCAGGATCAACCCGGTGGCCTTGGCGTGTTTCAATTGTTCGGCGAAGCTCGGGCGCTTGAAGGTCTGGCCCACTGGAATATCCAGTTGCTGGTCAGGGTCGCCGGCCGGGAAGCGTTCGTACAGCGAGCGCACGTCGTCGCTGATTTCTGCCGGTGCCCACAGCACCTGCTCGCCCGCCTCTTCGCTGACCCGATGCGGCACCTGCATGCGTTGCAACAGTTTGACGAAACCGCTCAGGTCCACCGCCAACGGCAGGCGCAATACCGCTACCGCACTCATTGCAGCACCTCCGGCCGCTCGACATCGACCCAGACGAATTTTTGCGGATCGAGGCGTGTTTCCTGATCCAGACGATAGGCAACCAGTTTGCCGTACAGCACCGCGCTGTAATCCAGGCACGCGAGGTTCGGGCGGATCGGCGCCGGTTTGCCGCTGCGCCAGTAATGCCCGACGAACAGCAAGGGCTCATCGACGCCGTAGCGCAGCAGGGAATTCTTTTCCGTGGAACTCAGCGGTGTCTGCGCCACCGGCTCGGGCAAGGCGTCAGGCTGGAAGACGATGTCGCCGTAGGTTTTCGGGTCGTCTTCCCAGAATTTGGTGCGGAAGAACGAACGCACCAGACCGTCGCCACTGGTCATGGTCTGGCCGCCCGGCAGGCGCATGTCGGTGCCGCGCAGCAAGCGGTCGAACACCGTGCAGGCGAAGCTGCCGGGCACCGCCGAGGCCTGCAAAAAGTGCTCATCGATGCAGCCATCGGGGAACAGGCCGCGCAACGGCTCGATCAGGCCGGCATCCCAACAGGCGTGCACAACGCGGAAGCGGCCGGCATCGACAAACAATGGCAGCTCGTAGAACCATTGCTGAAAATCATGCCAGTCGCCCGGATGGTCTTCGAATTGCGTCAGGGTTTCGTGCAGCAACCGCGCATGACGCTTGGTATGTTCGCGCACGAACTGCTTGCCGCTGCCCGGTGGCGCCGGGGTGCTCCAGCCGAGGGCGTTGAATTCGTGGTTGCCCATGATGCACAAGGCCTGACCGGCCTCGACCATGTCATGCACGATGTGCAGCGCTTCGCGAATCCGCGGGCCACGGTCGATGATGTCGCCGACGAACACCGCCATGCGCGACGGATGCCGCCAGACCCCGCCCTGCTTGTGATAACCGAGACGGTCAAGCAAGTGTTCGAGGGTCAAGGCGCATCCGTGCACGTCACCGATCAGGTCGTAACTGCGCGCGGGATCGAGCATCAGTCGCCTCCACCGCCCAGCTTGCTGCCCCAGCCGAGCTTGGTGCGGCAGACTTCGTAGTAGTTGTGATCGAGGGGGTGGATCAGCCGCAGTTTCTGCGCTTTCTTGCTGACAGTGATGGTGTCGCCCGGCGCGCAGGTGAAATGGTTCTGGCCGTCGCAGGAGACTTGCGGGTAGATCTGCATATCTTTGGAGACGACGATTTTCAGCTCACTGTTGCCATCGACCACGATCGGCCGTCCCGACAAGGTATGGGGGTACATCGGCACAATCACAATAGCGTCGAGTTTGGGATGCATGATCGGCCCGCCGGCGGACAAGGCGTAAGCGGTGGAGCCGGTCGGCGTGGCGACGATCAGGCCGTCGGCCTTCTGGCTGCAGACGAACTGGCCGTCGATGTACAGCTCGAACTCGATCATCCGCGTCGATTTGCCCGGGTGCAGCACCACGTCGTTGAGCGCATCGCCCTGGCCGATGGCCTCGGCGTGGCGGCGGACTTCGGCTTGCAACAGGAAGCGGTTTTCCACCAGATAATGGCCATCGAGGACTTCGGCGACCTTAATTTCCAGCTCGTCGGGGCGAATATCGGTGAGGAAACCGAGGCTGCCACGGTTGATGCCCAGCACTGGAATATTGTGCTTGGCCAGCGCCCGCGCGGCGCCGAGCAGGCTGCCGTCGCCGCCGACGACGATGACCATGTCACAGACTTCGCCTAGCATCTTGCGCGACGACGTTTGCAGGCCGTGACCCGGCAGGACTTCGGCGATGGTGTCTTCGAGGATCACATGCAGGTGCCGATCGAGCAGAAAGCGTTTCAGTCGGCGGACGGTATCCAGCACCTGGGAACTGCCCAGGCGACCGATGATGCCGATATTACGAAATTGCTCCATGGGACCTCTGCGGACAATCGAAAACGCGAAAACCCGATTATGGGCGAAAGCCCGCGATAGACAAAATCCTTTCAGCCTCAAGGGCGCTCATGATTCAGGCTATGCTCGCAAGATGATCCTGTTTCCCGATTTGCTCCAGTTGCCTCATCAGTTGCGCCATCCCGAAGTGCGGGATCTGGCGTGGGTGATCCTCGCCCCGCCGATGCTCGCCGTCACGCCATGGCCGCAGCGTCACCCACTGGCGGGCAGCGACTGGGTGCGGGACCCGCAGCGTCTCGAAAACTGGCTGCGCCAGCTCGACCGTGACAGTTACGGCTTGCTGCAGTGGCTGTCGCAGGCCCGCACCCGGCGTCTGGGCCTGTATTACGAGCGGCTGTGGCAGTTCGCGGTGGAGCATGCGCCGGGCATCGACTTGATCGCCGCCAACCTGCCGATCCGCCGCGAAGGCCACACCCTTGGCGAGCTGGACATGCTGTTGCGCGACCGCGATGGCGTGCATCACCTTGAGCTGGCGATCAAACTTTACCTCGGCCCGCAGAATGGCGACGGCGGCGATTCGGCACAGTGGCTGGGCCCCGGCTGCCATGATCGGCTGGACCGCAAACTGGCGCACCTGGCCGAGCACCAATTGCCGATCTCGGCGCGCGCGGAAAGCCGCGAAGTGCTGGCGGCACTGGATATCGAAACCTTCCACGCGCATCTATGGCTGGGCGGCTATCTGCTGTATCCGTGGCCCGGTGAGGCTGCATCGCCGCATGGCGCGCATCCGCAGCATTTGCGTGGCACCTGGCTGCATCAGAAGGATTGGCCGGCGTTCGTCGCGCAACGCCCACCGGGCCGCTGGCAACCCCTGCCCCGCCACGCCTGGCTGGCACCGGCGCATTACCCGGCGGATCAGGTCTGGACTGACGAGGCGTTGCGCCTGTGGCTGTTGGAACTGCCGCCACTGGCGCCGGCGCAGTTGATGGTGCGCCTGAGTGAAAACGCCCAGGGCGAATGGGAAGAGGCGGAGCGGTTGTTTCTGGTGTCGGACCTTTGGCCGAATGTGCCGGGGCAAGCCTGAGATTTGTGGAGCCTGAGCTACCGCCATCGCGAGCAGGCTCACTCCTACAGGGGAACGCATTCCAAATTGTAGGAGTGAGCCTGCTCGCGATCGGCGCACCTCGGTCTAAAGCGAAAGCCGCACCGCCAAAGCCGCCAAAGTCACCAGCAACACCGGCACCGTCAACACGATCCCGACCCGGAAGTAATAGCCCCAGCCAATGTGAATGCCCTTGCGCTCCAGCACGTGCAGCCACAACAGCGTCGCCAGGCTGCCGATCGGGGTGATTTTCGGCCCCAGGTCGCTGCCGATCACGTTGGCGTAGATCATCGCTTCCTTGATCACCCCGCTGGCCTGGCTGGCATCGATCGACAACAAGCCGATCAACACCGTCGGCAGGTTATTCATGATCGACGACAGCAGTGCCGTCAGCACCCCCGTACCGAGCGCCGCGCCCCACACACCATGGCCGGCGAACGCGTCGAGCCAACCGGCCAGATAGCTGGTCAGCCCGGCATTGCGCAGGCCGTACACCACCAGATACATGCCCAGCGAGAAAATCACGATCTGCCACGGCGCTTCTTTCATCACCTTGCGCGTGGAAATCCTGTGCCCGCGCGCCGCAATGCCGAGCAACAGCGCGGCGCACACCGCCGAAATCGCGCTGATCGGAATCCCCAGCGGCTCCAGGGCAAAACAGCCAATCAGCAGAATCGCCAATACCGCCCAGCCCGCGTAGAACGTGGCTTTATCGTGGATAGCGGTCGTCGGGTCTTCGAGCTGCGCCGGGTCGTACGCGGCCGGGATGTCACAGCGGAAAAACCACAGCAACATGCCCAGCGTCGCCGCCACGCTGACGAAGTTGACCGGCACCATCACCGCCGCGTAGCGGTTGAAGCTGATGTGAAAGAAATCCGCCGAGACGATGTTGACCAGGTTCGAGACCACCAGCGGCAGGCTCGCGGTGTCGGCGATAAACCCGGCGCCCATGACGAAGGCCAGCGTCGCCGCCGGCGAGAAGCGCAGCGCCAGCAACATCGAAATCACAATCGGCGTGAGGATCAGCGCCGCGCCGTCGTTGGCGAACAACGCCGAAACCAGCGCGCCGAGCAGCACCATAAAAGCGAACAGCTTGCGCCCGCTGCCCCGTCCCCAGCGCGCCACATGCAGCGCGGCCCAGGCGAAAAACCCGGCTTCATCGAGTAGCAGGCTTATGATGATCAACGCCACGAAGGTGCCGGTGGCGTTCCAGATGATTTGCCAGACCAGCGGAATGTCGCTCAAGTGGACCACACCGAAAATCAAGGCCAGCACCGCGCCGAGGGTCGCACTCCAGCCGACGCCGAGGCCTTTGGGTTGCCAGATCACCAGGGTGATGGTCAGCAGGAAAATCAGTGACGCAGCGAGCATTCGCAGAAGCCTTAATGGAAAGTCAGACAAATAAAAACTGTAGGAGTGAGCCTGCTCGCGATAGCGGTCTGTCAGTTAACAATAATGCTGACTGATACACCGCTCGCGAGCAGGCTCACTCCTGCAAGGGACCGCGTTCGGTTTATTTCTTGTGTTGCTCTACGAACTGGCCGTAGGCATCGATGAATTTCTGCAGGAACGGTTTGACCGTTTCGCTCAGCTTGCCCGCCTCGTCAAACGCATTACCCGCGCCGCCCAGATAGGCTTCCGGCTGTTGCAGGCAGTGAATATCGAGGAACACAAAGGTCTGGCGCAGATGCTGATTGGCCCCGAAACCGCCGATCGCACCCGGCGAAACACTCATGACCGCACCCGGCTTGCCGCTCCAGCAGCTCTTGCCATAAGGCCGCGAACCGACGTCGATGGCGTTCTTCAGCGGTGCCGGGATCGAACGGTTGTATTCAGGGGTGACAAACAGCACCGCGTCGGATGACGCCACTTTCTGACGGAAAGTGCTGTAGGCTGCGGGCGACAAATCGCCATCGATGTCTTCGTTGTAAAGAGGCAGATCGCCGATTTCGACAATTTCCAGTTTCAGGTTCGCCGGCGCCAGTTCAGCCAGTGCCAGTGCGATCTTGCGATTGATCGAAGCTTTGCGCAGGCTACCGACCACTACGGCGACGTTGTAGACATTGCTCATGGAAGACTCTCGATGGTCTGTGGGAAGAGTCGCTAGTTATAGATGATGTGTTGGCGATTTCACCAGCGATCATTGGTTTTTCCTGCGCGAGGAATATTTTTTCGTTGTAGGAAAACTTACCAAGCTTGATGACGGTCTACCAAGCCGCAAATCAAGCGTTTTATCTCCAGAGGTTTTAAGCAGATGGCAGCAGTACTCGTCGGTCAGTTTCATGCAAGAGATGCGGAAGGCCGCGTTTATTCCGTGCATGAATTCCAGGAATCGAACCCGTCTGCAGACGGCTTCACCGGCTCGGAGCCCGTCACCACCTACAAATTGGCCATTGGTGACCGCATCAACAAGGTCAGCGAAAGCGAATACCTGCTGGTGCAATCGGGTATTACGCTGATTCGCGAGCCCGAGCCGATCGCCGCTCAATAAGCCGGCGTCATGAGCAGGAGTCATGTGCGCAGAGTTGGGGTAGGATTCAGCACCGCCCTCACCTGCTGAACACGGACTTCACGCATGCGTTTACGCCACATCGAAGTGATTCAGGCGCTCTTGCAGACCGGTCACCTGGGCACCGCCGCCGAATGGTTGCAGTTGCCGGTGACCGAGGTCGAAGAGCGTTTGCGCGAAGCCGAAAGTCAGCTGGGGTTCATGCTCTTCGCCAGTGTGCGCGGGCGTCTGCAACCGACCGCCGAAGCACGGGCGCTGCAGGTCGAAATCGCCCACGTCTATGCCGCACTGGAACCCGTGCAACGCCTGGCCGGCAGCCTCAAGCAATACCTCGCCCCGCCCTTGCGCATTATCGGCACACCGCCGCTGGCGCAACAGTTATTGCCACAAAGCCTCGCCGCCCTGCGTCGACGCCTGCCGGACGCACCTTGCAGCCTGCTCAGCGCCTGCACTCGCGATATCGTCCGCAGCCTGTTGCTGCGTGAAAGCGATCTCGGCCTGAGCCTGCACGATCCTCAACATGCCGATATCGACTGCCAGCCACTGGCGCAGGGCAAATTGCAGTTGCTTGCCCCGCACGGCTGGCTGCAACCGAAGCAGAAATACATTTCCCTGCAGGATCTGGCCGGTCAGGCAATGATCGGCCTCGAAGGTCAGGACCCGCTCAGCCCGGCACTGGAAAACAAGCTGCAAGCGCTACGCCCGGCGCCGAGCATCCAGACCCGCGTGCAAACCCAGCAGATGATGCGTTGCATGGTCGAGGCTGGCGAAGGTCTGGCCATCGTCGACCCGTTCACCGCACTGGGCGCCCGAACAAGTGGGCTGGACGTTTGCCCGCTGTCACCGGCCGTGCCGATCAGCGTGTACGCGCTGACGTTCAAGCACGCCGCGCCGTCCTCAGCGATTCAAACCTTGCTGGCGATCATCACGGAACAAGCCGAGGCGATGTTATCGAGCTAAGCGGGTTTTCCAGCGGATTATCGAACAATCGATACCAGAACAGCGCCACTTCAGCGGTGTTCGGGTCGATGCCGCGATAGCGCAACTGATCGATACCGCCAATCACGTAACCGCAACGCTCATACAGCCGACAGGCGCCGAGGTTGTTGTTCTGGGTTTCGAGCATGATTCCCGGGAGCTTTTTCTTTCGGCTCCAGAACTGCGCCACATCGAGCAAGGCCTTGGCCACGCCATGACGCCGGGCCGGGGCATGCACTGCCAGCTCATCGATATGGGCAAAGCCGTTCCAGTTGGTGCTGATCACCAGATGGCCGACCGGCTCGTCATCGAGATGAGCCATGAAAATCGCGCTGTCGGGCGCATTGTGAAAGGCGCTGAACTCCTCGGGATCGATGCCGTAGCACTTGCGATACGGCACGATCGGCGTCACCTGCCATTGCTCAACAGGCTTGCCGATCACCGCAGCGCCATACGCCGCAACTTCGAAACTGAAATCGCTGCCCCAGATATACGGCGAAAAGCCGTCGTCGGCGACACGCACCGACAGCCCTGGGTATTTTGGATTCTTGACCGGACGCATACTGGGAAAAGTCCTCATTCCTTGATTTTCATCTGCCAATGTACTCAGGGTAGAGGGTTGCAGCGGATGTGGCGACGGTGGCCACTTGTCAGTACTGACAGCGCCTTACGCCTGCGCGTCGGCTTCAGCGATCTGCGTCCACAGCGCCGGGGCGCCGGCCGACTTGGCGATGATCTCCAGCCGCACCAGATGCGCCGCCAGCTCTTCTTCGGTCGCGCGAATGATGCGCGCCGGTTGGCGATCGGCCGGCAGACGACGGATTTCCGTGGCGGAGTTGTCGGCGCCCTCACCCGTGCCATTGCCGTCAGAGGCGTTGCCGGCCAGCGACAGGCTGGTCTGGCCACCGGTCATGGTCAGGTAAACGTCGGCGAGAATTTCCGAGTCAAGCAACGCGCCGTGCAGTTCACGGCCGGAGTTGTCGACGCCGTAACGTTTGCACAACGCATCGAGGCTGTTGCGCTGCCCCGGGTGACGTTCCCGGGCCATCATCAGGGTGTCGAGGATCGAGCAGTGCTGGGTGATGTCGGCGCGATCGTGTTGCCCCATCAGAGCGAATTCGTTGTTGATGAAGCCAACGTCGAACGCCGCGTTATGGATGATCAGCTGCGCGCCTTTGATGAACTCGAAGAACTCGTCGGCGACTTCGGCAAAGCGTGGCTTGCCGACCAGGAATTCGTTGGTGATGCCGTGAACGCCGATGGCGCCTTCGTCACTTTCACGATCCGGTTGCAGGTACACGTGAAAATGCCGGCCCGTCAGGCGCCGACCGATCAGTTCGACACAGCCGATTTCGATGATCCGGTGACCATCGGTCACCGGCATGCCGGTGGTTTCGGTATCGAGTACAACGGATCTGGTGGCCATCAGTGTTCAGCTCTCAACGGGTCAATCGTGCAAAGGCGCGGATGTTAACACGCTCGGCGGGGTGTTTCAGGCAGACCGTGGTGACCGCATCGCCAGCAGGCTGGCTCCCACACTGGAAACGGGTTTTCACAAATCCCTGTGGGAGCCAGCCTGCTGGCGATTGAACCCACCTCGGTCCATCAGCAAAACATCAGCTCTGCTTGTAACCGCGAACCTCATCCACCCCACGGTTGGCCAGTTGGTCGGCCCGCTCGTTGCCGTGATGACCGATGTGCCCGCGCACCCATTTCCATTTGACGTTGTGGCGGTTGACCTGCTCGTCCAGCTCCTTCCACAGGTCGGCATTCTTCACCGGCTCCTTGGCCGCGGTTTTCCAGCCGCGCTTTTTCCAGTTGGCCATCCACTCGTTGATGCCTTTCATCACGTATTGCGAGTCGGTCACCAGCAGCACGTCGCATGGGCGCTTGAGCGCTTCCAGGCCACGGATCGCACCGAGCAGTTCCATACGGTTGTTGGTGGTGTTGGCTTCGCCGCCCCACAGCTCTTTTTCGACGCCTTTGCACACCAGCAACGCGCCCCAGCCGCCCGGACCGGGGTTGCCTTTGCAGGCGCCGTCGGTGAACAGCTCTACGGTGTCGACGCTTTCAACGCTTTCGCTCATGCCAGTCTTTCCAGAAAATGCCTGTCTTGCCAATCACGGATCGACAATGACCGCGGCCGGGAACACCCGACCACAGATAACAAGAAGGTTTACGGTTCGATGCGGCGCCGGTTGACCTTGGCCATCGGCAGCGGAATCAGCTTGCCCATCGGCTCGCGGCGCTCCTGACGCAATGGCCTGAGGCCAACCACGATCTTGCGCGCGACCAGTAGATAGAAGCCGCCGCCAGACAGTTGCCAGTCGCCGGCCTTGCGTTCCCAGCCGGCCAATCGGGCCTGCCACTTGGGCGATGCGAGCGGCGGACGATAGCACCCGAAGCGGCGTTTCTCCAGCGCAAAGCCCAGCAGATTGAGCCAGTCGCCAAGCCGTGACGGCGAGATGCAGCGCGCCTGGCGCAGGGCATCGTGGGCGAACACATGACGCAGCCCCCAGGTACTCCACGGGTTGATGCCGATGATCAGCAGGTGTCCGCCGGGCCGCACGGCGCTCGCCGCCTCGCGCAGCAAACCGTGGGGCGACAGGCAGAAATCCAGACCGTGCTGCATCACCACGACGTCGGCGGCATGCTCGCTCAGCGGCCAGGCCTGTTCTTCGCAGACTATTTCGACGCCGGGTAACGGCGCACCAAGGCGCACGTTGCGCTGCACTTGCGGCGCCGCTGGCGGGGTTTCGGCCGATGGCCCGTAATGCACCAGATAACCGCCGAAGAACCGCCCCAGTTCGTCTTCGAGCATGCGCCGCTCTTCGTCGAGCAACAATTGCCCAAGCGGGCCAGACAGCCATTCACGGGCTGCGCCGATCAGGGCCAGCCAGTCGGGATCAGCCTGTGCGAACGCTTTATCACTCATCGCATTCTCCAAAGCGCCAGGAACTACTAAGATGCGCCAATGTTTTCCGCTTGGCGATTCCGACGATGATACAGATCAGTGCCCTGCCCGCGTTCACCGACAACTACATCTGGTTGTTACAGGATCACCGCACCCAGCGTTGCGCGGTCGTCGATCCGGGCGATGCCGCCCCCGTGCAGGCGTGGCTTGACGGCCATCCGGGCTGGGTGCTGAGCGACATTCTGATCACCCACCATCACCATGACCACGTCGGCGGCGTCGAGCGCCTCAAAGCCGCGACCGGCGCGAAAGTCTACGGTCCGGCCAGCGAAACCATTCCGGGACGCGACGTGGCACTCAAGGACAACGACAGCGTCAACGTGCTCGGCTGGGATTTCGCCGTCTACGCAGTGCCCGGTCACACCTTGGGACACATTGCCTATTACCATCACGGCCTGCTGTTCTGCGGCGACACCTTGTTCGCGGCCGGATGCGGGCGCCTGTTCGAAGGCACGCCGGAGCAAATGCACCAGTCGCTCAGCCGTCTCGCTGCCTTGCCTGAAGATACGCTGGTTTACTGCACCCATGAATACACCTTGAGCAATCTCAAGTTTGCAGCCGCCGTTGAACCGGGCAACGCGGACATTGCCGCCCGTCTGGAAAAAGTCGTCGAGCAACGACAAAACGGCGTCATGACCCTGCCCTCGACCCTGGCGCTGGAAAAGCTCACCAACCCGTTTCTGCGCACTTCTGAAACATTGGTTACACAAAAAGTGGACGAACGGGCAGGCGCTCAAAACCGGGCGCCGAGTGAGGTATTTGCGGCTTTGCGGGCCTGGAAAGATACGTTCTAAGTCACCCGCTTGTTGGCACAAATATTCTGAATGGTTGACCGCGGGGGGTGCGCTTTCTAGAATCGCCCGACATTTTTGCCCGGAACTTACTTCCAGCCAATGTCGTCATCCATACGTAAGTCCGTCAATTCAGACGCATTGACCCGCCTGGCGCAAGCCATCGCGGTGGCTGTGTCCGCCACGCTGGCGGGCTGTTCCAGCCATGCTCCGCAGACTGAAGCGACCCATACGCCGAACATTGCTGCGCGAGCCAAGCAGAAGCCGATCTGGCTGACCGAAAAGCCCAGCCCGCAGGTGCCTCAGGACATCTGGGAGCGCATGCGCGCAGGCTTCCAGTTGCAGGAAGGCCTGGGCGTCAACCCGCGCATCGAGCAACAGCGCCTGTGGTTCGCCAGCAATCCCTCTTTCCTCGAGAACGCCGGCGAACGCGGCAGTCTCTATATTCACTACATTGTCGAACGCCTCGAAGAGCGCAACATGCCGCTGGAACTGGCCCTGCTGCCAGTAATCGAGAGCGCGTACAACCCGATGGCCTACTCCCGCGCCGATGCGGTAGGCCTGTGGCAGTTCATTCCGTCGACCGGGCGTTACTTCAACCTGCGTCAGACCCGCTTCTATGATGGTCGCCGCGATATCACCGCCTCGACCACCGCAGCGATGGATTACCTGACTCGTCTGCACGACATGTTCAACGGCGACTGGCTGTTGGCGCTGGCGGCGTACAACGCCGGTGAAGGCACGGTCAGCCGCGCCATCGAGCGCAACGAAAAGCTCGGCCTGCCGACCGACTACTGGAACCTGCCGCTGCCGGCGGAAACTCAGGCGTATGTGCCAAAACTGCTGGCGCTGTCGCAAGTGGTACTGGCGCCGGAAGCCTACGGCGTCAACCTCAATCCGATCGCCAACGAACCGTATTTCCAGGTTGTCGAAATCAACCAGCGCATGGACCTGTCCAAGGTCGCCGCGGTGGCCAACATCGACGAAGACGAGCTGTTCCAGCTCAACCCGGCCTTCAAGCAGCGCACCACGATCGACGGTCCACAGCATCTGCTGGTGCCGACGTCGAAGGCGCAATTGCTCACGGCCAGTCTGCAGACCATGCGCCCCGACGAGCTGATCAGCCCGCGCTCGCTGAAACCGGTGTTCGAAGGCGCCGACCCGTCCGAAGTTGCGCAGCTCAAGCGCGCTTACCGGGTCAAGCGTGGGGACAATCTCGGTTCCATTGCCAAGGCCAACAAGGTCGAAGTGAAGGATCTGCAGCGCTGGAACAAGCTGACCGGCAAGAATCTCAAGATTGGTCAGACTCTGGTGATGCAGGACACCAGCAAACGCGCACCGGCTCGCAAGTCTGGCCGGGTCAACACGGTGGTCGCGGCCAACAGCAAGACCAAAGGCAAGGACGACAGCCAGCAACAGACCCAGTACAAGGTCAAGCGTGGCGACACCTTGTATGTGGTGGCTAAGCGCTTCAACGTGCAGATGCAGCATCTCAAGCGCTGGAATCCAGGGGCCGGTAAGGCCTTGAAGCCTGGGCAGATGCTCACGGTTTATCAGCCGCATTGATTGCAAGAGCCCCTGAGTTTTCGGGGGCTTTTTTTTGGATCGGATTTTTTGTGGCGCCTGTGAGATCCATCCCCCTCACCCCAGCCCTCTCCCCCAGGGGGGCGAGGGGAAAGGGAGCACATCTCCATGCTTTTCAAAACTGGAGTTCGACTCGATATCGCAAGTCAGCGCAGCTCTTCCAAACACCCCGATCAGTCCCCTCTCCCTCCGGGAGAGGGTTAGGGTGAGGGACTTTTGATTTTGATTTTTCAGAACCTGCGTTCGACACGATCGCAAGTCAGCGCAGCTCTCCCAAATAACTCGATCAGTCCCTCTCCCTCCGGGAGAGGGTTAGGGTGAGGGGCTTTTGATTTTGATTTTTCAGAACCTGCGTTCGACTCGATATCGCAAGTCAGCGCCACTCTTCCAAACAATCCGATCAGTCCCCTCTCCCTCCGGGAGAGGGTTAGGGTGAGGGGCTTTTGATTTTCCCGGGGCCCAGCCAATCCAAACGCCTGAGTGAGCGCTCTTCGCTCCAACGATTAACCGCGCATTAACCCATGATCTTTTTCCTGTCCAGACAAGCTGTTACTGTACCGCCCACAAAGCCCAAGCCGCTGGATCGGATCTGACTTGAAGCGTGCCCTCCCCCTGCTCCTGATCAGCCTGGCCTTGAGCTCAACCGCAAGCGCGACGATTACCGAAAGTCACGGTTATGCGCAGTTCGGCACGCTCAAGTACCCGGCCAGATTTACCCATTTCGATTGGGTCAACCCGCAAGCGCCCAAGGGCGGTACGTTGCGGGTGATGGCGTTCGGCACGTTCGATACGGTCAATCCGTACACCTTCAAGGGCACCAGCCCGGTCACTACCGCGAATTTCCTCCAGTACGGCATCAACGAGCTGAACGAGCCGTTGATGGTCGGCACCGGGCAGTATTCGCCGTCCGGTGACGAGCCAGCGTCGAGCTATGGTTTGATCGCGCAATCGGTGGAGTACAGCGAAGATCGCAGCTGGGTGGTGTTCAATCTGCGGCCGGAGGCGCGGTTTCACGATGGCGCGCCGATCACCGCGTATGACGTGGCGTTCTCCTATCGCCTGTTATTGAAGGAAGGCCATCCGTTGTACCGCACGGCCCTGCAAGAGGTGCTGCGCGTCGACATTCTGAACAAGCAGCGCATCCGCTTCGTGCTCAAGCGTTCGGGCAATCCGCTGTTGATCCTGCGCCTCGGCGAGTTGCCGGTGCTGCCACAGCATTACTGGAAGGACCGCGACTTCAAAGCCACCACCTTCGAACCGCCGCTGGGTAGCGGCCCGTACCGCATCACCTCGGTGACGCCGGGCCGGCAGCTGATTTTCGAACGGGTCAAGGACTACTGGGGCAAGGATCTGGCGGTCAATCGCGGCAAGTACAACTTCGATCGCATGGAAGTCGAGTTCTACCGCGACAGCGATGTGGCGTTCGAAGCGTTCAAGGCCGGTGAATTCGACATCTACATCGAGCATCAGGCGAAGAACTGGGCCAACGGCTACAACTTCCCGGCGATTCGCCGTGGCGATGTGATCAAGGCGCAGATCCCGCATCAGATCCCGACCCAGAGTCAGGGCCTGTTCATGAACACCCGCCGCGCGACGTTTGCCGATGTGAAGACCCGTGAAGCGCTGGGCCTGATGTTCGACTTCGAGTGGACCAATCGCACGCTGTTCAGCGACGCCTACCAGCGCACCAACAGTTATTACCCCAACAGCGAATTCAGCGCCAGCGGCCTGCCGGTCGGCCATGAATGGCTGATGCTCAAGCCGTACAAGGATCAGTTGCCGGCGAGGCTGTTTACCGAGCCGTTCACCCTGCCCACCACCGATGGTCGCGGCATTCCGCGCGAAACCATGCGCAAAGCTCTGGCATTGCTCGCCGAGGCCGGCTGGAAACTTCATGGCCAGCGTCTGCAGAACGCCGCTGGCCAGCCGCTGCGTTTCGAACTGCTGTTGGTCAATCCGAATCTTGAGCGTCTTTACCAGCCGTACATCGTCAATCTCAACAGCATCGGCATCGACGCACACCTGCGCACCGTCGATCGCGCGCAGTACAAACAGCGCCTCGATCAATTCGATTTCGACATGATCTCGATGACGCTGGGTCAGACTCTGAGCCCCGGCCTTGAGCAGTGGCAGTACTTCCACTCCAGCCAAGTGAACGTCAAGGGCAGCAAGAATTACGCGGGTATCGCCAACCCGGTGATCGACCACCTGCTCGAACAATTGCTCGCCGCCCGCACACGCGACGAGCAGGTCGCTGCCGGCAAAGCGCTCGACCGCGTGCTGCTGTGGCAGCACTACAGCATTCCCAACTGGTACCTCAATTATCACCGTCTGGCCTACCGCAACCGGTTGGCCTTTGTCACCACGCCGCCCTACACCCTGGGCCTGAGTGCATGGTGGCTGAAGTCTTCGGAGAAAGATCGATGAACCCTGTTCGCGCCCTGCTCGTGCAGGCCAGCGGCTTGCTGTTCGCCGGGCTGGCCTTTGCTGCCCCGCAACACGCCGTGACCCTGTACAACGAGCCGCCGAAATACCCGGCCGATTTCAAGCATTTCGACTACGTAAACCCGGATGCACCCAAGGGCGGCGTGTTCCGCCAGGCCGGCTTCGGCGGCTTCGACAGCCTCAACCCGTTCATCAGCAAAGGCGTGCCGGCCGATGACATCGGGCAAATTTACGACACCCTGACCAAACACAGCCTCGACGAGCCGTTTACCGAGTACGGCCTGGTCGCTGGCAAGATCGAAAAAGCCAACGACAACAGCTGGGTGCGCTTCTACCTGCGCCCGGAAGCGCGTTTTCATGACGGTCACCCGGTGCGTGCCGAGGATGTGGTGTTCAGCTTCAACACCCTGACCAAGGAAGGTTCGCCGATGTTTCGCGGCTATTACAGCGACGTCGCCGAAGTCGTCGCCGAAGACCCGCTGAAAGTGCTGTTCAAGTTCAAGCACAGCAACAACCGCGAACTGCCGCTGATCCTCGGCCAGTTGCCGGTGCTGCCGAAACACTGGTGGGCCGATCGCGACTTCAACAAAGGCAATCTGGAGATTCCGCTGGGCAGCGGCCCGTACAAGGTCACCGAGGTCAAGGCCGGTCGCTCGGTGCGTTACGAGCGGGTCAAGGATTACTGGGGCAAGGACCTGCCGGTCAACCGGGGCTTCTACAACTTCGACACGATGACCACCGATTACTACCGCGACAACACCGTCGCCCTTGAAGCGCTGAAGGCCGGGCAGTTCGACTACTGGCTGGAGATGACCGCGAAGAACTGGGCCAACGCCTACAACGTTCCGGCGGTGACCGAGGGGCGTCTGATCAAGGAACTGATCGCCAACAGCAACCCGACCGGCATGCAGGGTTTCGTCTTCAACCTGCGCCGCCCGGTGTTTCAGGATGTGCGGGTGCGTCAGGCGCTCGGTCTGCTGTTCGATTTCGAGTGGACCAACAAGCAACTGTTCAACGGCGCCTACGTGCGCACCCGCAGCTATTTCGAGAACTCGGAAATGGCCGCCACCGGCCTGCCCGACGCCGAGCAACGGGCGATCCTCGAACCGTTCCGCAGCCAGCTGCCGGCCCAGGTGTTCAGCGAAGCCTACGAAAACCCCAAGACCGACGCGAGTGGCATGATCCGCAGCCAGCAACGCGAGGCTTATCAACTGCTGCAAGAGGCCGGCTGGAAAATCGTCGATGACAAAATGGTCGACGCCACGGGCAAACCGGTGGTGATCGAGTTCCTGCTCGCGCAGACCGAATTTGAACGCGTGCTGCTGCCGTTCAAGCGCAACCTCAGCGATCTGGGCATCGATCTGGTGATCCGCCGCGTCGACGTTTCGCAGTACATCAACCGCGTGCGTTCGCGGGATTTCGACATGATGGTCGGCAGCTTCCCGCAATCCAACTCGCCGGGTAACGAGCAGCGCGAATACTGGATGAGCGCCGCCGCCGACAAATCGAGCAGCCGCAACAGCATGGGCCTGAAGGATCCGATCGTCGATCAACTGGTGGAAAGCCTGATCAACGCCGGTTCACGCAACAGCCTGGTGGCCCATGCGCGAGCCCTTGATCGCGTACTGCAATGGGGCTATTACGTGGTGCCGAACTGGCACATCAAGAGCTGGCGCGTGGCGTACTGGAACCACATCGGGCACCCCAAAACCTCGCCCAAGTACGACATCGGCATCAATACCTGGTGGGTCAAGCCTGACGCCAAGCCTGCGGTAGAAGTCGAAACCCAACTGCAAGCCGACCCTGCGGGCACGGAGTAATCAGATGCTGGCGTATATCTTTCGGCGACTGTTGCTGATCATTCCGACCCTGTTCGGCATTCTGCTGATCAATTTCGTGATCATTCAGGCCGCGCCCGGCGGCCCGGTGGAACAGATGATCGCCAAGCTCGAAGGCTTCGAAGGCGCCACCAGCCGGATTGCCGGCGGCGGTGCCGAAGTGGCGGTGGCCGGTTCTTCGTATCGCGGCGCGCAAGGTCTGGACCCGGCGCTGATCAAGGAAATCGAGCACATGTACGGGTTCGACAAGTCGGCCCCGGAACGCCTGTGGATCATGATCAAGAACTATGCGCAGCTGGATTTCGGCGACAGTTTCTTCCGCGACGCCAAGGTCATCGACCTGATCAAGGAAAAGATGCCCGTGTCGATCTCGCTGGGGCTGTGGAGCACGCTGATCATGTATCTGGTGTCGATCCCGCTGGGAATTGCCAAGGCCACGCGGCACGGCAGCCATTTCGACGTGTGGACCAGTTCGGCGATCATCGTGGGCTATGCGATCCCGGCGTTTCTGTTTGCGATCCTGCTGATCGTTGTTTTCGCCGGCGGCAGTTATCTGGACTGGTTTCCGCTGCGCGGGCTGACCTCGAACAACTTTGATGAACTCAGCCTGGGCGGCAAGATCCTCGATTACTTTTGGCACTTGGCATTGCCGGTGACCGCGCTGGTGATCGGCAACTTCGCGACCATGACCCTGCTGACCAAAAACAGCTTTCTCGACGAGATCAACAAGCAGTACGTGGTCACCGCCAAAGCCAAAGGCCTGACGCGCAATCGCGTGCTCTACGGGCACGTGTTCCGCAACGCGATGCTGCTGGTGATTGCCGGTTTCCCGTCGGCCTTCATCGGGATTTTCTTCACCGGCTCGTTGCTGGTGGAAGTGATCTTCTCCCTTGATGGCCTCGGCCTGATGAGTTTCGAAGCGGCGATCAACCGTGATTACCCGGTGGTGTTCGGCACGCTGTTCATCTTCACCCTGCTCGGGCTGGTGGTGAAACTGATCGGCGACCTCACCTACACCTTTGTCGATCCGCGCATCGACTTTGAAAGCCGGGAGCATTGAGATGAACCTGTCCCCTCTCAACCGCCGCCGCTTCGAACTGTTCAAGGCCAACAAGCGTGGCTGGTGGTCACTGTGGCTGTTTCTGATTCTGTTCGGGCTGAGCCTGGGTGCCGAGCTGATCGCCAACGACAAGCCGCTGGTGGTGCATTACGACAACAACTGGTATTTCCCGGCGATCAAGCGTTACCCGGAAACCACCTTCGGCGGTGAGTTCCCGCTGGAAGCCAACTACAAGAGCCCGTACATCCGCGAACTGCTCAAGGCCAAGGATGCCTGGGTGTTGTGGGCGCCGATTCCGTACAGCTACCAGAGCATCAACTACGACCTGAAAGTCCCGGCCCCGGCACCGCCCTCGGCGGACAACCTGCTGGGCACCGACGATCAGGGCCGCGATGTGCTGGCGCGGGTGATTTACGGCTTCCGCATTTCCGTGTTGTTTGCGCTGACGTTGACCGTGCTGAGTTCGATCATCGGCGTGATTGCCGGTGCCCTTCAGGGCTTTTATGGCGGTTGGGTCGATCTGGCCGGGCAGCGTTTTCTGGAGATCTGGTCGGGGTTGCCAGTGCTGTATCTGCTGATCATCCTCGCCAGTTTCGTCCAGCCGAATTTCTGGTGGCTGCTGGGGATCATGCTGCTGTTTTCGTGGATGAGCCTGGTCGATGTGGTGCGCGCCGAGTTTCTGCGCGGGCGCAACCTGGAATACGTACGGGCCGCCAGAGCGCTGGGCATGCAGAACGGCGCGATCATGTTCCGCCATATCCTGCCCAACGCGATGGTCTCGACCATGACCTTCATGCCGTTCATCCTCACCGGCGCCATCGGCACCCTCACCGCGCTGGACTTTCTCGGCTTCGGCTTGCCGGCCGGCAGTCCGTCGCTGGGTGAACTGGTCGCGCAGGGCAAATCCAACCTGCAGGCGCCATGGCTGGGCATGAGCGCGTTTGCCGTGCTGGCGTTGATGTTGAGCCTGTTGGTGTTTATCGGCGAGTCCGCTCGCGATGCCTTCGACCCGAGGAAGTGAAATGAATCAGGACAATCTGATCGAAGTGCGCGACCTCGCCGTCGAGTTCGGTTTCGGCGAGCGCATCCACCGCGTGGTCGAGGGCGTAAGTTTCGACATCAAGCGCGGCGAAACCCTGGCGCTGGTCGGCGAATCCGGCTCGGGCAAATCGGTGACTGCGCACTCGATCCTGCGGCTGCTGCCCTACCCCATGGCGCGCCATCCGGCCGGCAGCATCAATTATGCCGGGCAGAACCTGCTGGGGCTGAGCGAAAAGACCATTCGCCACATTCGCGGCAACCGCATCGCGATGATCTTTCAGGAGCCGATGACCTCGCTCAATCCGCTGCACTCGATCGAGAAGCAGATCAACGAAGTGCTGGGCATCCATAAGGGTCTGTCCGGTAAAGTCGCGACCAGGCGTACGCTGGAGCTGCTGGAGATGGTCGGCATTCCCGAGCCGCACAAGCGCCTCAAGGCCCTGCCCCACGAACTCTCCGGCGGTCAGCGCCAGCGCGTGATGATCGCCATGGCTTTGGCCAACGAGCCGGAACTGCTGATTGCCGACGAACCGACCACCGCGCTGGACGTGACCGTTCAGCTGAAAATCCTCGATTTGCTCAAGGAACTTCAGGCTCGATTGGGCATGTCGCTGTTACTGATCAGTCACGATTTGAACCTGGTGCGAAGAATTGCGCACCGCGTATGTGTCATGCAGCGCGGTTGCATCGTCGAACAGGCATCGTGCGCAGAGCTGTTCCGTTCGCCACAGCATCCGTACACTCGGGAATTGCTCGGCGCGGAGCCCAGCGGCGGTCCGGCGAGCAATAAAATCGGCGCGCCGCTGCTCGAAGTCGAGGACCTGAAAGTCTGGTTCCCGATCAGGAAAGGCCTGCTCAAGCGCACGGTGGATCACGTCAAGGCAGTGGACGGCATCAATTTCAGCCTGCCTCAGGGTCAGACTCTGGGGATCGTGGGTGAGAGTGGTTCCGGCAAATCCACCCTGGGTCTGGCGATTTTGCGCCTGATCGGCAGCCAGGGCGGCATCCGTTTTGAAGGCAAGCAGCTAGACTGCCTGACGCAGAACGAGGTTCGCCCGTTGCGGCGGGAGATGCAGGTGGTGTTTCAGGACCCGTTCGGCAGCCTGAGCCCGCGTATGTGCGTCAATGACATCGTCGGCGAAGGCCTGCGGATTCACAGGATGGGCACCGCAGCCGAACAGGAAGCGGCGATCATCGCGGCATTGAAGGAGGTAGGTCTGGATCCGGAAACCCGGCACCGCTACCCCCATGAATTTTCCGGTGGGCAACGGCAGCGAATCGCCATTGCCCGGGCTTTGGTGCTCAAACCGGCGCTGATCCTGCTGGACGAGCCGACTTCGGCGCTCGACCGGACGGTGCAGCGGCAAGTGGTGGAGCTGTTGCGTTCACTGCAAGCCAAGTACAACCTGACGTATTTGTTCATCAGCCATGACCTGGCTGTCGTCAAAGCGCTGAGCCACCAGCTGATGGTGGTCAAGCATGGCCAAGTGGTCGAACAGGGAGACGCGCAAAGTATCTTTGCCGCCCCCCAACATCCGTATACACAGCAGTTGCTGGAAGCCGCTTTTCTGGCACCAGCCACTGCGCAATAACCTGAAAGAGGAGCAACACATGGGTTTTCTCGCCGGTAAGCGCGTACTGATCGTCGGTGTCGCCAGCAAGCTGTCCATCGCATCCGGCATCGCTGCCGCCATGCATCGCGAGGGCGCTGAGCTTGCCTTCACTTATCAGAACGACAAACTCAAGGGTCGCGTCGAAGAGTTCGCACAAGGCTGGGGCTCGAGCCCTGAGCTGTGCTTCCCGTGCGACGTGGCCAGCGATGAAGAAATCGCCAAGGTCTTTGAAGAACTGAGCAAGAAGTGGGACGGTCTGGACTGCATCGTTCACTCCGTCGGCTTCGCCCCAGGCGACCAACTGGACGGCGACTTCACCGAAGCCACCACCCGTGAAGGTTTCCGCATCGCTCACGACATCAGCGCCTACAGCTTCGTGGCCCTGGCCAAAGCCGGCCGCGAAATGATGAAAGGCCGCAACGGCAGCCTGCTGACCCTGTCGTACCTGGGCGCCGAGCGCACCATGCCGAACTACAACGTCATGGGCATGGCCAAGGCTTCGCTGGAAGCTGGCGTACGTTACCTGGCCGGTTCCCTGGGCCCGGACGGCACCCGCGTCAACTGCGTATCGGCCGGCCCGATCCGCACCCTGGCAGCCTCGGGCATCAAGAACTTCCGCAAGATGCTGGCCGCCAACGAAGCGCAAACCCCACTGCGTCGCAACGTCACCATCGACGAAGTCGGCAACGCCGGCGCGTTCCTGTGCTCCGACCTGGCGTCGGGCATCAGCGGTGAAATCATGTACGTGGACGGCGGCTTCAACACCACCGCCATGGGCAACATCGAAGAGTAATCTTCGCTGGCCAGAAAAAACCCGTCGAATGACGGGTTTTTTTGTGCTCGGGTGTTCAGAATTTTGCCGATTCCATTCTATATCCCGCGCCCGGCGCGCCTTCATGCATCGCCGCCTGTATGTCTGCGTACACGGCATTTGCCTCAGCCGTGGTAATTGAACGCGAGCTGTCGCGCAGCACCACCTGCAAAAGCACGTTCTCCTGCCCCGGCAACAAGCCGAGTCGTTCAATGGCTTTGACAGGCAGTTCTGGATACGACCACCGCCCCTTGATCCGCATCTCCTCGATCCATCCCGCGCAATCCCCCGCTGCCTGCAACATGCGTTCGGTGAGTATTTCCTCACTCAAGCCCGGCATCACGGCCAGCGAAATATCACGCGTAATCGAAGGCAAGCGTGAGACCGCAGTCCAAGGCCCGAGATCGTGCATTTGCGCCTGCACGCGAGGATTCTGATCGCGCAATAATCGAATGTCAGGGATACCTTTACGCAACATGATCAACCGATCCAAGCCCATACCAAGGGCTAGCCCCCCATGCTGCAAGGGGTTTATCTGCAGACGTCGTAAAAGAGAGTTTGCGATACGGCCGCACTCCAGCACCTCGATAGGGGCGCCATCATTGATCACATTTACTTCGATACCGCCTTCAGTGTAGTGATGCGGGCTGTCGCTATAGACCCAAGGCTTATCAGGAACCGCCAAGCGCAAAATATCGCTCACCAGACGCAGCAAATGCTCATGAGAAGCCAAGTCCGGATCACCCAGCACCCAGATATCCATCTGATGGGGCTCAGCGCAATGCCAGCGATCTCGACTGTCTCGTCTGAAGGTGATTCCCGGTGCAGCCAACAAGACGCATTGTCCCGGCTGACGAAGTTTTGCGGCCTGTTGCAAGGCTGCTGGAATCTGACTGGTCGTCTGCGTGCGCAGCAGCGAATGTTCGTCGACCCATCGAGTATGCTCGCTGCCGAGGGTGATCTCTGTAGGGTCGTAACCAAGCAGACCATAATTCTCCTCAGCGGACACGATTCTTGGCCCGACCTGTATTTGAGCTTGAGGCCATCCCGCTGCGGCTAATCCCTGCAGAATTTCCCTAACCATTATTCGTACAGAATGTTCGGGATCGCTCTCTTCCGTTAAATCAGTCAGCAGCAGAGCCTGATGTACAGATTCGTCCGTCAGGTATTTCTTCGAAACGTGCACTATTTGCTCCTTACTATATGACAAAAATTCAAAGCCGAATTCATGTAGATAACCTAACTACAAAATATCTGCCAATTACAACAGGCAAGGTCAAGTCGAATAGATTATCGGAACAGGACTACACACATCCCCTACACTAATAACCCGCTTGCGCAGACAACCAACATAACTATAAAAAACCGGTCTCACAAAACCAAAAAAAATCTTTATTTTCCTGCGAAAGCCATGCATTAATCTTTAACTCCCAGCCATAGGGAGCAAATAAAAAAGGAGATAGGCATGAAAATAATTACAACAGAAAATCTGAAACGAATCGCCTCCGGCCCCGAGAACTTCGGTTGGGCACCGCTGGCTTGGGCATACACTGAAGACTGAAAGTCTCAAGCGCGGCAAAACATTTGCCGCGCACTCACCTGAAGGGGAACATGAAATGTCGACCTCAGCGCTGATTTCGGCACTCTTCGACAATGAGGAGCTCTCAATTATTGCCGACTCGGATGAATTTCTAAATGCATGCGCAAACCAGGGTTTCAACACCCTGCATCTTTCGGAACTGACCGAGCTTCCCAAGAACAGCATCGTTTTTTCTTTCAGTAACGACGCTGCTAAATCGATGTTCGAAATATCGAAAAATTCGGCGACCAAGAGAAGCATCTTCTGCGCTACTCAGGTTTTCGACCCCACCGCCCGTGCCGCGCTCTACAGCCTTGAACTTCTTCTCGCCAGCAATCTTGGGCAATGTCTGCAAACGCAACGATCCGTACTGAATATGCTCAATTCCCATCGGGAGTTTCGATTGTCTGGCAACTGCGCAAATGCTGTAGTAGTAATTCATTCACATGCACAACCTTATGCGCTTCTTTCCGAAGATCTTGAAGAAAATTTCGTTCAATCTGTAGCGGAGCTCTTTGAAGTTCATTACGCACATATGCACCCGCACGAGCCCTGCCCATTCAACGTTAACGGCACGGTCAAAATATGCGGAATACTCACCGTACTTCGAAAGCCTAATCCAACATTGCCCTCAGGTTTGAAAACATCGCTTGAATGGTTGCTGACTCGAGTCGCCAAAGAAGGTGCAACACTGTCGATAACGGACAACATTGTTACCTCTTTCAAAATAAATGAAGAAGAACAGCTAAAGCTCCTTGACCTCGCGGCTGGAAGCCGCGGCTTGAAACTGACAGAGTTCGCAATCGGCGTGAATGAAAATATCGCTTCGAACATTGACTACGCCGTAAATTCTCAAATGAACGAAGGTATTAGTGGCGTTCATTTGGCTATTGGTGACGGTGCCTCCGGCTATCACATCGACTTTCTCAGCCCTTTGGTGCGAGTCAATCCAATGCATCAGTCCGATCAGGGCGCATGAACGCGCCTGGAAACATCGACCCAAAAATAATCAGCTTAAAGCACTCGCGCATTACATAACTACCACCCGCCCCGCCCTCCACCGCTCGACAATCGACGCTTGATGCCTGTCAGCCGCCATGGAGAGCGCAAATGAACGACACAGTGCAACCCGCGTCACCGCAACAGAGTTTTCTGCAAAATCTGATTGATGAGTTGATCGCCGTCCCGGTCGCCAAGCCCGAGGAACCTGAACGTACGCTGGAGATTCCGCGCGCCTGTCTCTTGCGCGAATGGATGGAGCTGTACTGGGCCGCTCTGGAGCGTCCGGAATTTCTCGATTGGGCCAGTCGCTTTCATATCGATCTGGATACGTTGCGCATCAAGGGCGCCACTCTGGAGGCGCGAGCCCAGACGAATGGCACCGCGAGCGTACGCACCTTCGCTCTGGACGATGATTCCGGCTGGTGGCAGGTCGCACCGGCGTTGTTGTGGATTGCCCAGCGTATTGACCCGGGCGAAATGGGCCTGCCGTATATCGGTGGCAAATCGGCCAATCCGCTGTACCGCTTTCCACGTCGGATCGCGTTGGCTTTCTATGGTTATCCCGAGCCGCAGAACGAAGCCCAGACGAAAGTAATCGTCGCTGAATTAAAGGCCGACGGCCTCGCTGCGATTGATGAAAACGGTCATACCACCTCGGCCGTGGTCAAGGAGCGCGATGCGCAACTGGAGGACTTCCAGGCCATCGCCAACACCCTCGAAACAGTGTTGAAGACCCACAACCCCTTCGAACAACGCGGCATGGAGGACACAGCGGTTTCACTGACTTCCGCGTCGGTGTCGGCCAGTCGCGGCGGTCCGCGTTTCAAGCTTGGCCCGTTGCTTGAACGCTACGCCCTGCCGATCCCGGAGAATGCCGAACAGGCCAAAGCGTTGGTACAACGCCTGCGCGACCACCGCTGGCCGGATCTGCCTTATGTCAGCGAGTACGTGCAGACGGGCAGTCCCATTCTCAGCCATCGACATGGTTTTGCCGACGTCGAAGATGGCCGGTATATCCTGCGCCGACTGCAAGCGCTGTGCTGGAACCAGTCACCGATGGCGAAAATCAACCTTGAGGAATTCAGCGAGCCCCATCCGGACTCGGCGCTGGCCGAGTGGATGGCACTGGGTCAGCGGGAACTGCGCACATTCGGTACACGTCCGGCCTTTCAGGCCATTCTGAAAAAACACGGTCTGCCCGCTGACAGCCCGTTGTTGCTCAGTGCAACCGGTCACGTCGGTACGGCCAGCGACAACGGCTGGATAACCTTGACGGCGGAAGTGGAAAAACACGCCGATCTGAAAGTCTATCGCGACCGTCTCAAGGTCAAGGCCCGTGAAGCGGGGGGTGCCTTTCGCGACAGCGGCAAGGTCACGCTCGGGCAAATGCTGCGTTTCTATGAGCTGCCTTTGCCAGAGACCGTCGAGCAGGCGCTCAACTTTGTGAAATGGGACCAGATCAACCTGCATGTGCGCCCCGGCTACATGAATCATTGGTACCTGCTCGGCCAGCCCGGTAAACAGACCGAACGTTTTACTGCTGAACAACGCCAGCAGGTCATCGACACCACTCAGGCATTTCTACCCAAGGATGCAGCGCCACTGATTGATTACCTGAGCGAAGGCGTCGATACCGATCTGCCGGTGGCCAGCCTCAACGCCAAGGCCGATTACCTGATCGGCCGCATCCTCATCACCCGACGCGCTCAGGACCTGGGCAACCAGCTACTGGAGAAAATCGCGCGCCCCGCCCAGCCCAAGGAGCTGCTGGCCACCAATCGCGATCGTTTGTTGCTCGCAGCACTGATACTCAGCCTCGACCCCAAAGCGGGCGAACAGTCTGAGCAGATCATCGACCAAGCGGTGAATGACAGTTTTTACTGGGGTGAACGGTATGACGAAGTCAGGCGATTCATCGACCGCCAATTCGCACTCGCGCTGATAAAAAACAAGTCGCTGGCGACCCATCTTTTGCTGTCCGGCATCGCCCCTGAATTCTTGATTCGCGATATTCCCACCTCATTTCATTACATGAGTTGCGTGCGCTGGGTCCGGTTCAAGCAGGTGGTGCTGTATATCGAAGATCGCTTGCCAGGCGTGGCACGCCTGATGACCTACGCGCAACTGATCACCTTGACCAATGGTCCGGCGCCTTCGGATTTCTACCGTTTCCTGCGCAGCGACGTCTGTACGGCGGTCGTTCTCGATTGGGCGGTTGCCAGAGGTGTGGTCCAGCGAGACGAGGAGAATCCTGCCAACCACGCCCCGACGCTGAAGCGTGCCGAGAGTATTTTCCGCGACCATTATCGAAGGATGCGCAGTTTTTCCCAGCGGGCTTTTCTGTCGAAATTTCCCACACCAGCGACCGTTGCACTGGCCGACCTGCGCAAGGTGTTGATCGATAATCCACACTTGAAGGAGCAGGCGCTGTTCAACTCTGGATCGGGTGGCAAACATTTTTCGCTGAGCGAGTTGCATATGGCCGGCAAGTTGACCGGCGATTTACAGGGCTGGCAATCAAACAATACCGAACTGCAACTGCCGTCGATCAAATCGCCGCTGGCCCGGCTCGGCAAGGTGTCGAGTTTGTTTCGTGCGGCCCTGAGCGCGCGCCTGCGACAAATGAAGGACGCCCATGTCGCGTTCATCAAGGACGCTTTTTGCCGGTTGCCATTGGCGCAACGGCAGGACATCGAAGACAACACCCTGGAATTGTTTGCCCTGCAATTGCCAGCGCCGACAAGCCGCACGAAGACCGCGAAGCCAAACGCGGAGGCCACGCCGTTTGCCATCATTGCCTTGCTGCGCGGATCGGTGCCGAGGGTGTACGAAATCTTTACCCGCCGGGCCGCTGTCACATTGCGCAGGGATATCGATCTTGCGCTGCTCACGCCGTCTTCCGCCAATGCCAAGGCCAAATCGCTGCCTTTCGACGCCGAGGCGTATCGACACGGGACTCTGCCCATCGGCAACGCTACATGCGAAGCGCTGCTCACCCGCCTCGACATCGAGGGCGCGCCGCTGGCGCCACAGACCCACAGCGACGTCCCCGATACGTTTGCCTCCAACAAGGTCAACGCCATCGCCAGTACGGCTGTGCGGCACCTGTTTGAGGCGTACGAAAGCAAAGCGCTGCAAGAAGCGCTGATCGCGCCTGCACTTGAGGATGTACACACCAATCAGGAGAAATGGTTGAAGTTTTACGCGACATTGAGCCCGCCGAAAACTTGAAGCCTGCCGGTTGAGTATGCGGTGGGGCCGTTGATGAGATATTGACTGGACCGGCGCTATCGCCAGCAGGCTGGCTCCCACAGGGTTCGGTGTGGAAATGGGCTTTGTGTACACCCGATAACCACTGTGGGAGCCAGCCTGCTGGCGATGGGTTTTGCTCAGCAGCGCTTCAAGGCCTGCTTGTGCGCGTACATCGCGCCGTCCGCGTCGGCGAGCAGGCGGTCGACGCTGTCGTGGCGCTTGGGGTCGTATTCGATCTGGCCGACGCTGAACCGAATGGCGTAGCCGCGGTGCAGCGTGGCGTTGCGCTCTTCGAGGATTTCTTTCATGCGCGCCATGATCGCCGTGGTTTCGACATGGCTGGAGCCGGTCAGCAGCGCGACGAATTCATCGCCGCCCAGACGCCCGACTACGTCGCTTTCGCGAAAGGCAATACGCAGCACGTCGGCGAACGTCTTCAAGGCGTTGTCGCCCTCGGCATGTCCGTAAAGGTCGTTGATCTGCTTGAAGTCGTTGAGGTCGAAAAACAGCAAGGTTGCCGGACGGCTCAGGCGCGAACAGGCGTCCAGCGCATGCTGGGCCAACTGCTTGAAGCCGCGTCGGTTGGACAGCAAGGTCAGCTCGTCCATGCTCGCCATCTGCACCGCGGTCAATTCCTGCTCGGCCATTTCTGCCAGATCGCGCAACAGTGCGCGTTCTTCATCGTCAAGTTCGCGGGGCTTGGTATCGATCAGGCACAGCGTGCCCATTTTGTTGCCGTGAGGCACCGTCAGCGGATAACCGGCGTAAAAGCGAATGTTCGGCGCCCCGGTCACCAGCGGATTGTCATGAAAACGCAGGTCTTCGCGGGCATCCGGCACCAGCAGCAGTTCGTTCTGCAGGATCGCGTGACCGCAGAACGACACGTCTCGCGGCGTTTCGGTGGCGTCGAGGCCGACACAGGACTTGAACCACTGGCGATCCTTGTCCACCAGTGTGACCAGCGCAATCGGCACGTTGAACAGGCGTTTGGCCAGCCGCGTGAGGCGATCGAAGCGCTCTTCGGGGGCCGAGTCGAGCAGGTTGAGACCCTGCAGCGCTTGCACGCGCGCCGCTTCATTCTCGGGTTTTCCGGGCACTAGCATCACACACTCCACAGGCTGTAATGCTCTTCAGCGTAGCCCTGAATTGACGAGGGCCCACATCATATTCCCGCCACCGGGGGCCAGCCCAGCCGCATCGGTCCACAGTTTGAACTGTTCGACATAAATACCGCAGGCACCGCCGCGCCTGGGTTTGTTCCTTTCAGCGAAACCTGATTTGCACTCTCAAGCGAGACGTTGCGACCACCGGTCATGCACACATCAACATTGCTCCTAAAGTTGATAACGGCTCGCACTTTGCTTGCACATCACGTGTATCAGCCAAATCGGCCCGCGCGCGTCGCGCGGGCTGCCCTCCACATCGGTCAGGAGTCGCGAACATGGGATTTGTCACCACCACAGACGGCGTTGAAATCTTCTACAAGGACTGGGGCCCGCGCGATGCGCCGGTGATCCATTTCCACCATGGCTGGCCGCTCAGTTCGGACGATTGGGATGCGCAGATGCTGTTCTTCCTCGGCCAGGGCTTTCGCGTGGTCGCCCACGATCGGCGCGGGCATGGCCGTTCTGCTCAGGTTTGGGACGGTCACGACATGGACCATTACGCCGACGATGTCCTGGCGGTGGTTAAACATTTGGGCTTGAAGAATGTCGTGCATGTCGGCCATTCCACCGGCGGCGGCGAGGTGATCCACTACATCGCCCGCCACGGCCAGGACAACGTCGCCAAAGCGGCATTGATTGCCGCGGTACCGCCGCTAATGGTGCAGACCGCGAGCAATCCCGGGGGCTTGCCGAAGTCGGTGTTCGATGGCTTTCAGGCCCAGGTAGCGGCCAATCGCGCGCAGTTCTATCGGGACGTGCCGAGCGGGCCGTTTTATGGATACAACCGCCCCGGTGCCGAGGCTTCGGAAGGCGTGATCGCCAACTGGTGGCGCCAAGGCATGATGGGCTCGGCCAAAGCGCATTACGACGGCATCGTCGCGTTCTCGCAGACCGACTTCACCGAGGACTTGAAGAAAGTCAGCGTGCCGGTGCTGGTGATGCATGGCGAGGACGATCAGATTGTGCCGTATGCCAATTCGGGGCCGTTGTCGGCGAAGTTGCTGCCCAACGGCACGCTTAAGTCGTATCCGGGGTTCCCGCACGGCATGCCGACGACCGAAGCGGAGACGATCAACGCTGATTTGCTGGCGTTTATTCGCGGTTGATCGATCCGCCGCAAGGCTGGGCTCTGGCTAATCTTCCGAGCGGCCCGGGCCCTCGCGATCACGCGGGTAATGATGCGCCAGCGGGAACGCTGGCAGCCAGGACTCGCGGCGCACGGTCCAGCTTTCGTAGGTCGGTTGCAGTTGATCGGGGCTATCGAGGGCGCCGAGGTTGACTTCGATTTCGTCGTCACTGCGGTTGAACACTGAGGATCCGCAGCGCGGGCAGAAATGTCGGCCGGCGTAGTCACGGGTTTCGCCGCTTGTGGTGACGGCACTGGCAGGGAAAATGGCCGAGGCGTGGAACAGCGCGCCGTGGACTTTGCGGCAGTCGAGGCAGTGGCAGAGACCGACGCGGTAGGGTTGGCCCGAGGCTTCGAGGCGGATATTGCCGCAGAGGCAGCCGCCGGTCAGGGTTTGCATGATGGGGTCCTTTTTGAGTCGTGATGGACGGTTTCTTCAGGGTCAGCCCTCACCCTAGCCCTCTCCCAAGGGGAGTGGGGACTGATTGGGGGATATTGAGGAAATAGGCCGACCTGAGCGTGCGGCTGGGAATCCGGAATCCGCTCGATCTTTTGCATGCGGTTGAATCCACAATCGACCCGATTTTTTTTACGCTGTCGAATTCACAATCGACCCGATCTTTTTACGCTGTCGAATTCACAATCGACTCGCTCACTCAGGTCGATGCATCCCGCAAGACACCTCGGTCGGCCCCCTCTCCCTTTGGGAGAGGGCTGGGGTGAGGGGAAACTGACACACCCCAATCGTTCGATCGCCGAATTTCCGTCCACACGTCGATAATCGGAAATAAGAAAAGGAGGCCATACCAAGGCCTCCCTCACCCACCATCATCAAGACGTCCCCAATCCCTTGGACAGATCCGCCGATTCATCAGACGTGGTCGCTTGCGTAGGCTGAGCACCCTGCCCCGTAGCCTGCTCGGTCGTCTTCGTCACCGTATCGCGGACAGTCTCATACCCCTCCCGCGCCTGTTTTTTCACCTTGTCGACCATGCCCGCGCTGGTCCGCCCCAAATAGCGCTGCTCAGTGGCCGTCTTAGGCAGCGCGGCACCGAGCATCGCGCCAATCGCAATACCGGCCGCCGCGACCATCAGCGGTTGCTCCTTGAGCAACTGATTGAATTGCTGCCCCATGGCCTGGCCGCTCTGACTCAATCGGTCGCTGGCATCGTGCATGGTGTGGCGCAAATTCTCCTTGGCGGCACCAACGTTCTCGCCCATGTGCGCAGCCTTGTCCTTGAGCGATTGATAGCCGTGCTTCAACGAGTCGCTGGTCTGATGCACATGTTCGCGCGCGCTGCCGAAGCTATCGGCCAAGCCATCGGCCCACTCCCCGGCCCGGTCCTGATCCGGACCGCTGCGATAGGTCGGCTGCGGCACTGGCGGACGGTTCTGGCCCATCATCAGCCAGAGCAGGCCGACCGAGGTCAACACCGCCGGCACCGGGTTGTTGCGCACGCTGGTGCCGAGGTTGGTCACGAATTGCGAACCATTGTTCTGCAGCATGCCCCACGCCTGATCGATCATCTGCCCAGGGGTGAATTTGCTTTCCAGCTGGTCGACGATATTGCCGATGCTGGCGCGTTGCGCGTCGATCTCGCGCTCGATCTGCTCAGGGCTTTTTTGCGATTCGATATCCAATTCAGTCTTCATGAGGCTTTCCTCCGCAGCGCTTCCTGGTCTTTGTTCAAGGCGTCCAGCGTCCGGTCAGGTTTGAAATGGGACGGTTCGAACTGTTTCTTGCCCGACTGCACCATGACAAAGCCGATGATCATCACCACCACGCCGACGATCAGCGCCGCCAGCCATGGCGCCATGAACATACTCAGGCCGTACACCGCCGACATCAGCAAAATGATCAGTCCCGCCAGCAGCACAATCGCCCCGCCGGCAACCGCACCGATACCGGCCTTGAGCGTGTTGAGGCTGGACTGAAATTCGGCCTTGGCCAGCGCCAGTTCCTTGGTGAACAGCGCGGGCACTTCGCGGGACAACTGCCGCAGCAGTCCCGTCACCGAAGCGTCGTCATGGTTGGCTGTAGGTCGGGCGCCTTGCAGATCTGCATCGTCTCGGTTCATGACAGGTCTCCTTTGGTGGGCGAGGTGGGGATGGCGGTTCCGGCAAAATCACTCGGGTGATCGTGCTCATCGGCCGACGTCGGGGTGATGCCGGTCGCCAGGCCTGGACTGGGATCAGTGGCGGTCGCAGTTGAGGTTTCATAGGGTCGTTGGGCGCCGAAACCGCCGGCGGGTGGCGTTGAGCTTCCGGCTGCCGGCTGATGATCGGCAGTCACTTCGGCCGCCGCAGAAGTCCCTGCCTTGAGAAACCGCGACAGGCCGAAACCGATCGCCACACTGCCGGCAATGAACAACCCGGGGTTGCTGCGCGCCAGCTCGGCGGCGTCGTGCAACAGCTGTTCGGCACTCTTGCCACGCAGATTTTGCGCCAGCCCGGTCATCGACTCGGCCATGTCGGAGAGGTAGTCGGACATACCCAGCGTGTCCTTGTCCTCCAGCTCCGAGACGAAGCTTTTCGCGCCTTGCGCCAGCGCTTCGATCTGTTCGGCGGCCGTGTCACGATACTGACCGAATTGCGCATCGGCTTGCTGTCGAGCACCGCCGAGCGTTTCGCTGACGTCGTCTTTCAAATGCTCGAAGGCCTGCCCGGCCTGGCCCTTGGACGGTTCGTCTGCGGTGGTTCCTGCCCTGTTATCTGAAGTGTTCATGTGGTCCCTCGCCTTCTGAGTGAAAACGTTAAGTGGGGCGACCTGACAACATTGCCCTGAGTCCCCTCATAGGAAGTGACGGAAGAGTCTGGCGCGGAGTTCAACCGTTTTGATGAGCGCACCATTTACCGATCTGGATGTGCCGTTGGGCCTGAAAAAGCCAATCCTGTCGAACTTGGACGAGCCTTTGGCGTCCGCAGCCCCTACACTGGCGCACTGGCCTGCCGGGATAACCACCATGAAACACGCTGCCGCCAAAACCCCAGAAAAAGCCCCGCGCTTCTGGCGCGACGATGCCCTGCCCTTCATCGAGGCGCGGGCCATCGCCGATGGCCGTGAGGTCTGTTATGCGCGGCATTCCCACGCGCATTTTTCCATCGGCGCAATCACCGCCGGGCGTAGCACGTATGTGCATGAGCAATCAGCGTTCGAGGTGGCCGCAGGCACGGTGGTGCTGATGAACCCCGGCGATGTGCATGCGTGCAATCCGATCGACGATCAGCCGTGGTCGTATGTGATGCTGTACGTCGAAACGCCTTGGCTGAGCGATCTGCAGCAACAGTTGGGGTTCGGTGCGCAGGGGTTTTGTCGTTTTGCTGTGACCCATCTCGATGACGCGGCGCTGTTTCACGATTTGTGTGAGCTGTACGAAATCCTCGTCGACGATCAGTACGACCTGCTGCGCAAACACAGCGCAGCGGTGGAGTTTTTCAGCGATCTGCACTTGCGCCTGAACCCCGCCAGCGCGCCGTTGCGCGAGCCGAACGGCAAGCTCGAACGCGCCGCCGATTTCATTCGCGAGCATTGCACCGATGCGCTGAGCCTCGACGATATTTGCACCGCGGCGCAGCTATCGCCGTCGTACCTAATCCGCGCGTTCAAACAGCATTACGGCATGACGCCCCATGCGTTCGTGATCAACCAGCGCATCCAGTTCGCCCGCGAGCGCCTGCGCCACGGCCAGTTGATCGCCGACGTCGCGCTCGCGGCCGGGTTTGCCGATCAGGCGCATTTTCAGCGCGCCTTCAAGCAACATCTGGCGGCAACGCCGGGGCAGTATCGGGGTTGACGCTTATCGAAATCAGTCGTTGACATATCGGTAAAATCCGATATCTTCGCGGCATGGACCTACTCGACATCTTCAAAGCACTCTCCAACCGTACTCGCCTCGAGATTCTCAAAGGCTTGAAGGACCCGGCCAACAGCTTTCCTCCTCAGGATGAAGGCGACGTGCATACGGTAGGCGTTTGCGTCAGCAGTATTCAGGAAGGCGTCGGGCTGTCGCAGTCGACGGTGTCCGATTATCTGGCGACGCTGCAACGGGCGGGCCTGGTCGAAGTCAGGCGCATCGGCCAATGGACGTACTACAAGCGCAATGAAGCGGCGATCCGTGAGCTGGCCGAGATCATCGGCAGCGAGCTGTAATTTTTTGCCCCGTGATATCGAGAATTCCCGATATCCCTTTTTACCGAAACGAGGAAATGCAATGAAAGCGATGATGCTTGAATCATTTGGCGGCCCGGAATCGTTCGAACTGCGCGACGTTCCCACGCCCATCCCCAACGCTGGCGAAGTACTGGTGCGAGTACACGCCACCTCCATCAACCCTCTGGACTATCAGGTTCGCCGCGGCGACTACCTCGACCTTGTGCCGCTGCCGGCCATCAGCGGTCACGACGTCTCCGGCGTGGTCGAAGCGGTCGGCCCGGGCGTCACGGCTTTCGCGCCGGGCGACGAGGTCTGGTACACCCCGCAGATCTTCGCCGGGCCTGGCAGTTACGCCGAGTACCACGTTGCCGCGCAGACTATCGTGGCCAGGAAGCCGAAAGCGATGAGCCACCTCGAAGCGGCCAGCCTCAGCCTGGTCGGCGGCACGGCATGGGAAGCGCTGGTGGTGCGAGCGTCACTCAGGGTTGGCGAAAGCGTGCTGATTCATGGTGGCGCGGGTGGCGTCGGGCACGTTGCAATCCAGCTGGCCAAAGCCATGGGCGCGAAAGTCTTCACCACCGTACGCGAAGCCAACTTCGAGTTCGCGCGGCGCATGGGTGCCGATGTGCTGATCGATTACGAGAAGGAGGATTACATCGACGCCATCCTGCGCGAAACCGGCGGGCATGGCGTTGATGTGGTGTTCGACACCATCGGCGGCGACACCCTGGCGCGCAGCCCCGACGCACTCGCCCAACTGGGCCGGGTGGTGTCCATCGTCGATATCGCCCAGCCACAGAACGTGATCCAGGCCTGGGGCAAAAATGCCAGTTTCCACTTTGTGTTCACCCGCCAGAACCGCGGCAAGCTCGATGAATTGAGCGCACTGGTCGAACGCGGCCAACTGCGCCCGCACGTTGGCGCGGTCTATTCGCTGGCTGACCTCGGGCTCGCCCACGCCCGACTGGAAAGCCGTAACAACGGGCTGCTGGGCAAGATCGCGATTGCCGTCGATCCATCTGCACTCAGCGATGCGCCATCCACCACGCAGCACTCACGTTAAGGGGAACGTCATGGTTTACGAGATCGCTGTACTACCGGTTCATAAGCAATACGTCGAGCCGTTCAAACAGGCCTTCGCCGAGGTCGCCCCCCTGCTCCGCCGCGCCAAGGGTTATGGCGGGCACATGCTCGCGCAAGGGATCGAAACGCCCGAGCGCTTCAATCTGATCGTGCGCTGGCAGTCGCTTGAGGATCACACGCCGGGTTTTGAAGCGAGCGAGGATCATCGGTTGTTCATGCTGGGGCTGGAAGAATATTTTTCCGAAGAGCCGACGGTGTATCACATCGAAGGGGCGGCGTTTGAGTTGCCGTTCATGTGAGATTGAACACCAATCCCTGTAGGAGTGAGCCTGCTCGCGATGGCGGACTTCCAGTCGGAAGCATAATTGACTGGAAGTACGCTATCGCGAGCAGGCTCACTCCTACATGGGTTACGGTAGCAGCAGATAAATTGCGCTCAACGCCAACAACCCGGCCATCACCCGATTGAACCAACGCATCCCCTTGGCATTGTTCAGATACCCGCGCAAAAACGTCCCGGCATACGCCCAGCAGCCGACCGACAGATAACAGATCACCAGATACACCGCCGCAAACTGCCAGACCAACCGCGCCTCGCCATCGGCAACAAACGCCCCCATGCCCGCCACACAGGCCAGCCAGGCTTTGGGGTTGAGCCATTGCATGACCGCACCGTAGAGCATCGACGGCGCCCGACCTGAGTCGGTCGCATTAAGCTGGCCGTCATCACTGGCCAGTTTCCAGGCCATGAACAGCAAAAACGCAACACCGGCCCATTGCACCAAACGGGTCATGAACGGCCAGCGCTGCAAAACTTCATGCAGCCCCAGCCCCATCAACACCAGCAACAACACAAACCCCAACGTCGCCCCGGCGACGTGCCGCTGACTGGCACGAAACCCATACTGCGCCCCCGAACTCAACGCCACGATATTCACCGGCCCCGGCGTGATGGAAGCAGCCAACGCAAACGCCGCCATCGAAACAATCAGACTCATCGCACACCTGCTTCAAAACGAGGAACAAGGGGCACATCTTAGTCAGCGGCTTTGGGAGGGTATTGAAGAAAATTACCTTTTGGCCAATGACAACGTTGCCTGTACTGGCCTAATCGCTTGCAGGCAAGCTCCCACAGGGGCCGAGTACAAACCATGAGGCCGAGTGTCAGCTCGCCTGCTTTCGACCTTGATGGCGGCGTTGAAGATCAAAGGCCCCTCACCCTAGCCCTCTCCCGGAGGGAGAGGGGACTGATTGTGGTGGATGTGAGAGATGCGCCGACTTGGGATACCGCGTCGTATGCAGGTTTTGAACAGCCCACAAATCGGCTCCCTCTCCAAGGGGAGAGGGCTGGGGTGAGGGGAAAATCCACCACAAATACAAAGTCAACCACCCGCTTCTAACCACTCAACAATGAGCGCAAGCTCGAGTGCTCTTGATCTTGCGTCACCGGCGACATCGGAAGGCTGAGTGGAGGGATCGATCCGGGCGTGGGAGCGCAGCGACCGTCTGGCGCAGCCAGACACAGCGGAAGGAGGTGCAGCGCAGCAAACCGTAGCCGCTGCGCCCGGATCGATCCC
>NZ_JBUDGD010000019.1:0-96813 GCF_055484735.1 Pseudomonas sp. 15C
TAGGTGCAGCGAAGCAAACCGTAGCCGCTGCGCCCGGATCGATCCCGGAGCGAAGGGACCCGAGCCTGCGAGGGCCGTACGTAGGAGCAAGCGTTTTTTGCTTACTTTTTTTGGCGCTTGTAAAAAAGTAAGTCGCCGTCAGGCGAAACCGTAAGCAGCCGTTACCGCAGCAACGAATATGCCCTCGAAAGCAAGATCAAAAGCGAACCCCCTCACCCCAACCCTCTCCCCAACCCTCTCCCCCAAGGGGAGCGAGGGGGAAAGGGAGCCGATCTACATGCAACCCAAAATCCCGGCCCGGCTCAAAATCAATTGCGGAGAAATTCAGCCACCTTCTGCGCAGCACTCGCCAAATGATCCGAATGCGTAAAGCCAGAAGCCTTGAGCGGCTTCAAATCATGGTCCCCGGAGGCCAACCAAAACACCTCAATACTCGGAGACAAGCTGTAAGCCGCAACAGCCTCCCGATTGCCCAGCGCATCCCGCTCCCCCTGCACAATCAACGCCCGCGTACGCAACGAAGCCAAATGCTCAACCCGCGGCTTCTCCGGTTTCCCCGCCGCATAAAACGGATACCCCAGACACACCAACGCATCCCCACCCAACTCATCCGCCAGCAAACTGGCCATCCGCCCGCCCATCGATTTCCCGCCCACAGCCAAAACCCCAGCGACATGACGCCGCACAACCGCAAACACCTCCCGCCAGCACTCCAACAGTTTCGCCGCAGGATTGGGCGGCCGCTTCACACCGTCAACCCGCCGCTGCGCCATATACGGAAACTCAAACCGCAACACGTTGACCCCAAGCCCGGCAAGGCGCCCCGCCATGTCATTCATCCAGTCGCTATCCATCGGCGCCCCCGCCCCATGCGCCAGGATCAACGTCGCCGAAGCCTCACCAACAGCGGCATCCCAAAGCCACCCATGATCACGCACACACTGCGCCCATTGATCCCCGTCAATACTGGCCTTGTGCTGTTTGTCCATGCTTGCCTCGCTTTTAGTCTGCCTATAACTCCAGGCGAAGGATTCGCGCGGTTTGCGCGCGCTCACTTCGGCTGAACCGTGGATGGGGAACCATGAACACTTCTATCAGTACCGCCTACAACTACAAGGTGGTCCGCCAATTCGCCATTATGACGGTGGTGTGGGGCATCGTCGGCATGGGCCTCGGGGTTTTTCTCGCGGCGCAATTGGTCTGGCCGCAACTCAACTTCGATTTGCCCTGGACCAGTTTCGGCCGTCTGCGCCCGCTGCACACCAACGCGGTAATCTTCGCCTTCGGTGGCTGCGCGCTGTTTGCCAGTTCGTTTTATTCGGTGCAACGCACCTGCCAGACACAACTGTTTGCACCAAAAATCGCCGCGTTCTGCTTCTGGGGCTGGCAATTGGTGATCCTGCTGGCGGCGATCAGCCTACCGCTGGGTTACACCAGTTCCAAGGAATACGCCGAGCTGGAGTGGCCGATCGACATCTTGATCACCATCGTCTGGGTCGCCTACGCCATCGTGTTCTTCGGCACGATCATGCAGCGCAAGACCAGGCACATTTATGTCGGCAACTGGTTCTTCGGCGGTTTCATCATCACCGTGGCGATTCTGCACATCGTCAACAACCTTGAGCTGCCGGTGAGTTTCACCAAGTCCTATTCGCTGTACGCCGGCGCCACCGACGCCATGGTGCAGTGGTGGTACGGCCACAACGCTGTAGGCTTTTTCCTCACCGCAGGCTTCCTCGGCATGATGTATTACTTCGTGCCGAAGCAAGCCGAGCGCCCGGTGTATTCGTATCGCTTGTCGATCGTGCATTTCTGGGCGTTGATCACCCTGTACATCTGGGCCGGCCCGCACCACCTGCACTACACCGCGCTGCCGGATTGGGCGCAGTCGCTGGGCATGGTGATGTCGCTGATTCTGCTGGCACCGAGCTGGGGCGGCATGATCAACGGCATGATGACCCTATCGGGCGCCTGGCATAAGTTGCGCAGCGACCCGATCCTGCGCTTCCTCGTGGTGTCGCTGGCGTTCTACGGCATGTCGACCTTCGAAGGGCCGATGATGGCCATCAAGACTGTCAACGCCCTCTCCCACTACACCGACTGGACCATTGGCCACGTTCACGCCGGCGCCCTCGGCTGGGTGGCGATGATTTCGATCGGCGCGCTGTACCACATGATCCCGAAAATCTTCGGCAAAGCGCAGATGCACAGCATCGGCCTGATCAATGCGCACTTCTGGCTCGCGACCATCGGCACCGTGCTGTACATCGCTTCGATGTGGGTCAACGGCATCGCCCAGGGCTTGATGTGGCGCGCGGTCAACGAGGACGGCACGCTGACCTACTCCTTCGTCGAAACCCTGGTGGCCAGCCATCCCGGCTTTGTCGTGCGGCTGATCGGCGGGGCGATTTTCCTGAGCGGCATGTTGCTGATGGCTTACAACACCTGGCGCACCGTGCGGGCCTCGCAACCCGCCGACGTCGTCGCTGCCGCGCAGATGGCCTGAGGAGTCCGCCATGAAACACGAAACGATTGAAAAGAACGTCGGCCTGCTGATGCTGCTGATGGTGTTCGCCGTGAGCATCGGCGGCCTGACCCAGATCGTCCCGCTGTTCTTCCAGGACGTCACCAACAAACCGGTGGAAGGTATGAAGCCCTACACCGCGCTGCAACTGGAAGGGCGCGACATCTATATCCGCGAAGGCTGCGTCGGTTGCCATTCGCAGATGATCCGCCCGTTCCGCGCCGAAACCGAACGCTACGGGCACTATTCAGTGGCCGGCGAAAGCGTCTGGGATCACCCGTTCCTCTGGGGTTCGAAACGCACCGGGCCGGACCTTGCCCGCGTGGGTGCGCGCTACTCGGATGACTGGCACCGCGCGCACTTGTACAACCCGCGCAACGTGGTACCGGAATCGAAGATGCCGGCCTACCCGTGGCTGGTCACGCAAGCGGTCGACAGCAGCCACACCGAAACCAAGCTGAAAACCATGCGCACCCTCGGCGTGCCGTACACCGAAGACGATATCAGTGGCGCGGTCGCCAGCCTCAAGGGCAAAACCGAAATGGACGCCCTCGTCGCCTACCTGCAAGTGCTCGGCACTGCGATCAAGAGCAAGAGGTGATCCATGGTCATTGAAATGAGCACTGGCCTGATACGCGGCCTCGGCACGGTCGTGGTGTTCGTCGCCTTCGTCGGCCTGACTTTGTGGGTGTTCAACCGCAAGCGCACCGCGGAATTTGCCGAAGCACGACTGCTGCCGTTCGCCGACGAACCACTGCCCAACACAACCCCCGCCTCTGAAACAAGGAGTACCCGGCCATGACCACCTTCTGGAGTACGTGGATCTGCGTACTGACCATTGGCAGCCTGATCGGCCTGACCTGGCTGCTGGTCGGCACCCGCCGGGGCGAGACCAAGGGCAGCGTCGACCAGACCATGGGCCACAGCTTCGACGGCATCGAGGAGTACGACAATCCGCTGCCGCAGTGGTGGTTCATGCTGTTCGCCGGCACGCTGGTGTTCGCTGTGGGCTATCTGATTCTGTATCCGGGCCTGGGTAACTGGAAAGGCATCCTGCCCGGTTACGAGGATGGCTGGACCGGCGTGCATGAGTGGGAAAAGGAAATGAACAAGGCCGACGCCCGCTTCGGGCCGATCTTTGCCAGGTTCGCTGCAATGCCGCTGGAAGAAGTGGCCAAGGACCCGCAGGCGCTGAAGATGGGCGGCCGTCTGTTTGCCTCCAACTGCTCGGTGTGCCACGGCTCGGATGCCAAGGGCGCGTTCGGCTTCCCTAATCTCGCCGACAGTGACTGGCGCTGGGGCGGCGACGCCGAAACCATCAAGACCACCATCATGGGTGGGCGGATGGCGGCGATGCCGGCCTGGGGCGAAGTGCTCGGTGAGGCCGGGGTGAAAAACGTTGCCGCCTATGTGCGCCACGAACTGGCCGGCCTGCCGCTACCCGCCGACAGCAAGGCGGATCTGCAGGCCGGGCAGCAAGCGTTCAGCACTACTTGCGTCGCCTGTCATGGCGCCACCGGCCAGGGGACTGCGGCGATGGGCGCGCCGAACCTGACCCATCCGGCCGGCTTCATTTACGGCACCAGCCTGACGCAATTGGAGCAGACCATTCGCCACGGTCGCCAAGGACACATGCCAGCGCAAAATGAGCTGCTGGGCAACGACAAAGTGCAGTTGCTTGCCGCTTATGTGTACAGCCTTAGCCAAGGATTGAATACAACTCAACTGGCAACTGAGGACAAAATAAAATAACTCTTGCGTACACAACCGCCGCGACTTTTCCGTCGCGGCAGTTTCCTTCCCCCTTGCGACGCATTGTCGCACCCCTTCCCACCTCACCTTTCGGTTCGCCTGATTCGGGTCTACGCTTGTTCGAAAGCAGACCGGCGCGTGACGGTTTCAACTGCCCACCGAGCGATGCGTCCGATGAAGCGGCTTGTGGATTTGCCGCAAAGGCAGGCAGTTAACGGCTGTTACGCCGATTGCCTTCTGAAACCCGATCAAGACCTTTGAGCAGGCATCGTTGACGGCGATGCGGACCCAACATTTTTTTCACTCACCGCGACATTTTGGCAGAGGTCATTTTTGACCCTACGCGGCACATGGAAAGGCCGCAGAATCAGCGTTGGAAAGCATTGACCCAGGTCATGGCGCGTTGCAATGACCCCCTGCTTTATACATACTTGCGGCCGATTTTATCCCTATAAAAATACCCAAACCGTGGAACCTTAGAATGAGCACAGCAATCAGTCCGACTGCTTATAACTATAAGGTAGTCCGCCAGTTCGCCATCATGACGGTGGTCTGGGGGATCCTTGGCATGGGGCTCGGTGTTTTCATCGCCTCGCAACTGGTCTGGCCGGAACTGAACTTCGGTCTGCCGTGGACGAGCTTTGGACGCTTGCGCCCGTTGCACACAAACCTGGTGATTTTTGCCTTCGGTGGTTGTGCACTGTTCGCCACTTCCTACTATGTCGTGCAGCGAACCTGCCAGACGCGACTGATTTCCGACAGCCTCGCAGCCTTCACCTTCTGGGGCTGGCAAGCGGTGATCGTCGGCGCCATCGTGACCTTGCCGCTGGGTTACACCACCACCAAGGAGTACGCCGAGCTGGAATGGCCGATCGCGATTCTGCTGGCGATTGTCTGGGTCACCTACGGACTGGTGTTCTTCGGCACCATCACCAAGCGCAAGACCAAGCACATCTATGTCGGTAACTGGTTCTACGGCGCGTTCATTGTCGTGACCGCGATGCTGCACATCGTCAACCACATGTCGCTGCCGGTCAGCCTGTTCAAATCGTACTCGGCCTACTCGGGCGCCACCGATGCGATGATCCAGTGGTGGTACGGGCACAACGCGGTGGGTTTCTTCCTGACCACCGGTTTCCTCGGGATGATGTATTACTTCGTGCCGAAACAGGCCGAGCGTCCGATCTACTCCTATCGCCTGTCGATCGTGCACTTCTGGGCACTGATCACCCTGTACATCTGGGCCGGCCCGCACCACCTGCACTACACCGCCCTGCCGGACTGGGCGCAGTCGCTGGGCATGGCAATGTCGATCATTCTCCTGGCGCCAAGCTGGGGCGGCATGATCAACGGCATGATGACCCTCTCGGGCGCCTGGCATAAATTGCGCACCGACCCGATCCTGCGTTTCCTCGTGGTATCGCTGGCGTTCTACGGCATGTCGACCTTCGAAGGGCCGATGATGGCGATCAAGACGGTCAACTCGCTGTCGCACTACACCGACTGGACCATCGGCCACGTACACGCCGGTGCTCTCGGCTGGGTAGCCATGATCTCGATCGGCGCGATCTACCACATGATTCCAAAACTGTTCGGCCGTGCGCAGATGCACAGCACCGGCCTGATCAACGCGCACTTCTGGCTCGCCACCATTGGCACCGTGCTGTACATCGCCTCGATGTGGGTCAACGGCATCACCCAGGGCCTGATGTGGCGTGCAATCAACGATGACGGCACCCTCACCTATTCGTTCGTCGAAGCGCTGCAGGCCAGCCACCCGGGCTTCATCGTCCGTGCGCTGGGCGGGGCGTTCTTTGCCAGCGGCATGCTGCTGATGGCTTACAACGTGTACCGCACCGTACGCGCGTCGGATCCGGTTGAAGCCGAAGCCGCCGCCAAGATTGCCGTCGTTGGAGCTCACTGATGAAGCATGAAGCTGTCGAGAAGAATATTGGCCTGCTGGCCTTCTTCATGGTCATCGCCGTCAGCGTCGGTGGCCTGACCCAAATTGTTCCGCTGTTCTTCCAGGACGTCACCAACAAGCCGGTCGAGGGCATGAAGCCACGCTCGGCGCTGGAACTGGAAGGCCGCGACGTCTACATCGCCAACGGTTGTGTCGGCTGCCACTCGCAGATGATCCGTCCGTTCCGCGCTGAAACCGAACGCTATGGCCACTATTCGGTTGCCGGTGAAAGCGTCTGGGACCACCCGTTCCTGTGGGGTTCCAAACGTACCGGCCCGGATCTGGCCCGAGTCGGCGGTCGTTACTCCGATGACTGGCAACGTGCGCACTTGTACAACCCGCGCAACGTGGTGCCCGAGTCGAAAATGCCGGCGTACCCCTTCCTCGTGGAGAACAAGCTCGACGGCAAGGAAACCGCGAAGAAAATGGAAGTGTTGCGCACCCTCGGCGTCCCTTACACCGACGAAGACATCGCCGGCGCACAGGATGCGGTGAAGGGCAAAACCGAAATGGACGCGCTGGTGGCCTATCTGCAAGGCCTGGGCACCATTATCAAAAGCAAACGGTGAATCTGATGGATATCGGGATGATTCGCGGCCTGGGCACCGTTGTCGTGATGGTGGCCTTCATCGGTCTGGCGTTGTGGGTGTTCAGCCCCAAGCGCAAGTCGGAGTTTGACGACGCGACCTTGTTGCCTTTTGCGGATGATCCCGAAGCCATCAAGCACGTCGAGCAAGCTTCTAGGAGTAACAAAGAATGACTACATTCTGGAGTCTGTACGTCACAGTCCTCAGTCTCGGTACGATCTTCGCCCTGACCTGGCTGTTGCTGTCGACCCGCAAGGGCCAGCGCAGCGAACAGACGGACGAGACGGTGGGCCACTCCTTCGACGGGATCGAGGAGTACGACAACCCGCTGCCGAAATGGTGGTTCATGCTGTTCGTCGGCACGATCATTTTCGCCCTGGGTTATCTGGTGCTGTATCCGGGCCTGGGCAACTGGAAAGGCCTGTTGCCGGGTTACAACTATCTGGATAACGAGAAGCAGACCGCGTTCGCCAACGGCCAGACCGGCTGGACTGGCGTACACGAATGGGAAAAGGAAATGGCCCGTTCGGACGCTCGCTTCGGCCCGATCTTCGCCAAGTTCGCGGCGATGCCGATCGAAGAAGTCGCCAAGGACCCGCAGGCACTGAAAATGGGCGGCCGACTGTTCGCCTCCAACTGCTCGGTGTGCCACGGTTCCGACGCCAAGGGTGCCTACGGCTTTCCCAACCTGACAGACGCCGACTGGCGCTGGGGCGGCGAACCAGAAACCATCAAGACCACCATCATGGGCGGTCGCCACGCGGTGATGCCGGCCTGGGCGGAAGTCATCGGCGAGCAAGGCGTGGCCGACGTGGCAGCGTTTGTCGTGACCAATCTCGATGGGCGCAAATTGCCGGAAGGCACCAAGGCCGACCCGGTCAACGGGCAGAAGCTGTTCGCGGCCAACTGCGTGGCCTGCCACGGCCCGGCCGGCAAAGGCACCCCGGCCATGGGCGCGCCTGACCTGACCCATCCGGGCGCATTCATCTACGGCTCAAGCTTCGCGCAACTGCAGCAGACCATCCGTTACGGCCGCCAGGGCCAGATGCCGGCGCAGGAGCAACTGCAAGGCAACGACAAGGTGCACCTGCTCGCAGCGTATGTTTACAGCCTGTCCCACGGTGAAAAAGCACCGGAGGCGAACGCGGAATAAGGCCGACGCTCGATACAAAAAAGGCCCCGCCAGTTTCGATTGGCGGGGCCTTTTTCATGATGGCATTCACGCTTTGAGACATTTGGTTTATGGACCGGTGCAGCGGTGCCCTGTAGGTTTTTTTCACGCCGATAAACCGCATCGGACTGATCTCCAAGGATGAAACCGACATGCACGAAAGGACAATGCCCAAACGCTTCCAACCCTGCCCTGATCATCAATTCAGGTCAGCGAAAACGCAGGCGCCGCGCGCGCATGCAAATACCCAAAACGCCTTTGAAAATCCAGGTAACGGTGGCGGTCTGGACGGCCTCGGCGGCGGCAGACTGCCTGGTCCGGGACGCGCCGGAAACCAACAGTCCCCTCCCGGCATCGTCGACCTGCTGGTCATGCTCGAGGCAACTGACAGCGAGTTCAAAACCACGCGCGCCGTCATAAATCATCGTTGCATTGAACTGTAATATCAGGGTCAGCCGCTGAGCGCTGCCGAGCCCTTTGGAAACCGCAGATTAGCCAGTGCAGCAAATCCGTCCATACTCAACTAGTCAATTGATCTGCGTCATGCTTTGCTGCATTCGCTACACCATTCAGGTTTTTTCCCCAACGCGACCAAAGGTCGCACCCTTGAGCCAGAGCGACAGGCGTATCATCGCGCCACTGCAACAGCCCTTTTTGACCTTGGTTGGCACGTATCGACCGGGGCATTTTTCCACTGCCGTGGGATGCAATGATGAGCAACCAGATTCCGGTACACAACGTCACACCACCGAGCAAAAACCCGAACAACAGCGTCGATCTTTACGCCTCACGAGAAAAAATCTACACCCGCGCCTTCACCGGCCTGTTCCGCAATCTGCGGATGCTCGGCGGTGCGGCGCTGTTCCTGTTGTATTTCGGCACGGTGTGGCTGAACTGGGGCGGTCATCAGGCCGTTTGGTGGAATCTGCCGGAGCGCAAGTTCTTCATTTTTGGCGCGACGTTCTGGCCCCAGGATTTCATCTTGCTGTCGGGCCTGTTGATCATTGCCGCGTTCGGCCTGTTCTTCATCACCGTGTATGCCGGGCGGGTCTGGTGCGGTTACACCTGCCCGCAGAGTGTGTGGACATGGATTTTCATGTGGTGCGAAAAGGTCACCGAAGGCGACCGCAACCAGCGGATCAAACTCGACAAGGCGCCGATGAGCGCCAACAAGTTCCTGCGCAAAGCGGCCAAGCACGCGCTGTGGTTGCTGATCGGTTTTGTTACTGGCATGACCTTTGTCGGTTACTTCTCGCCGATCCGCGAACTGGTCATTGATTTCTTCACTGGCCAGGCCGATGGCTGGTCGTACTTCTGGGTCGGTTTCTTCACCCTCGCCACTTACGGCAACGCGGGTTGGTTGCGCGAGCAGGTGTGCATCTACATGTGCCCGTATGCGCGCTTTCAGAGCGTGATGTTCGACAAAGACACACTGATCGTTTCCTACGACCCGCGCCGTGGCGAAAGCCGTGGCCCGCGCAAGAAAGGCATCGATTACAAGGCGCTGGGCCTGGGCGATTGCATCGACTGCACGATGTGCGTGCAGGTCTGCCCGACCGGCATCGACATTCGCGACGGCCTGCAGATCGAGTGCATCGGCTGCGCCGCGTGCATCGATGCCTGCGACAGCATCATGGACAAGATGGATTACCCGCGCGGCCTTATCAGCTACACCACCGAACACAACCTGTCCGGGCAGAAAACCCATAAACTGCGGCCACGTCTGATCGGGTATGCCGTGGTGCTGCTGGCGATGATCAGCCTGCTGGTCACGGCGTTCTTCATGCGTTCGCTGGTCGGTTTCGACGTCAGCAAGGACCGCGTGCTGTACCGCGAAAACGCCGAAGGCCGGATCGAAAACGTCTACAGCCTGAAAATCATGAACAAGGATCAGCGCGATCACACCTACGTGCTGCACGCCGAAGGTCTGCCGGACCTGCGCCTGCAAGGCAAGCGCGAGATCAAGGTGGCTGCCGGCGATATCGTCAGCATGCCGGTCGAGTTGTCGAGCGCACCGGAACAACTGCCGTCGAGCACCAACGAGGTGAAATTCATCCTCAAGGATGCCGATGACAACAGCGTCCACATTGAAGCCAAGAGCCGATTCATCGGCCCGCAAATTCGTTGAGAGAACTGCATTATGTCTGCCGCAAACGCTGCAAGCCCCTGGTACAAGCACCTCTGGCCGTGGATCATCATCGGCATTCTGGCCTGCTCGGTGGCGCTGACCTTGTCGATGGTGACGATTGCGGTGAACAACCCGGACAATCTGGTCAACGACAACTATTACGAGGCCGGCAAAGGCATCAACCGTTCGCTGGACCGTGAACTGCTGGCGCAAACCCTGAAGATGCGCGCGGCGGTGCAGTTGGACGATGTCACCGGTGAAGTCGATTTGCGCTTGAGTGGCGACAGTCAGCCGAACACGCTGGAGTTGAATCTGATTTCGCCAACGCAGCCGGAAAAGGATCGCAAGATTGTCCTGACCCGCAGCGAGAGCGAGACCGGGCGTTACATCGGTCAGTTGAACGACAAGGTTGAAGGTCGGCGGTTTGTCGAGTTGCTGGGTAGTCAGGATGAACATGTGTGGCGCATGTTCGAGGAAGAACTGGTCAGCCATGACAAGGAACTGCTGCTGGGCGATGAGCCGTTGCAGGGTGCCGAAGACCTGAAGAAGTGAGTCAAGGTCAAAAGCCCGTCACCCTAACCCTCTCCCAGAGGGAGAGGGGACTGATCTTCAGCGCTTCGGGGCCTTGCGGATGACCGTAACAATGTCGGCGACTGACACCGCTTTGATCGTTCCCACGCTCCAGCGTGGGAACGCAGCCGGGGACGCTCTGCGTCCCAGCCGAAGCGGACGCGGAGCGTCCGGGGAGGCATTCCCACGCGGAGCGTGGGAACGATCATCGGAACGCGCACCATGACCACCCCACTTCCCTGCTACCACTGCGCCCTGCCCGTCCCCTCCGGCAGCCGCTTCACCGCCGTCGTCCTCGGGCAACCGCGCGAATTCTGTTGCCCGGGCTGTCAGGCCGTGGCCGAAGCCATCGTCGCGGGTGGCCTCGACAGCTATTACCAACACCGCAGCGAAGCCTCGGCCAACCCCGAAGCACTGCCGGTGCAATTGACCGACGAACTGGCGCTGTACGACCGCGCGGACGTCCAGCAACCGTTCGTGCGCCACGAAGGCGAACTGGCCGAAATCACGCTGTTGATGGAAGGCATCAGTTGCGCCGCCTGCGGCTGGCTGATCGAGAAACACCTGCGCACCCTGCCCGCCGTCGCCGAAGCGCGACTGAACCTGTCCAACCATCGCCTGCACGTGCGTTGGGCCGACGCGCAGCTACCGCTGAGCCAGATCCTCGCCGAACTCCGCCACATCGGCTACGCCGCCCACCCGTATCACGCCGACCGCGCCAGCGAACAACTGGCCAGCGAAAACCGCCGTGCCCTGCGCCAGCTAGGCGTCGCCGGGCTGCTGTGGTTTCAGGCGATGATGGCGACCATGGCGACCTGGCCGGAATTCAACATCGACCTCAGCCCCGAGCTGCACACGATCCTGCGCTGGGTCGCGCTATTTCTGACCACGCCGATCGTGTTTTACAGTTGCGCGCCGTTTTTCAAAGGGGCGATGCGCGATCTGCGCACGCGCCACCTGACCATGGACGTTTCGGTTTCACTGGCGATCGGCAGTGCGTACGTCGCCGGAATCTGGACGGCGATCACTGGCGTCGGCGAGTTGTATTTCGATGCCGTCGGCATGTTTGCGCTGTTTCTGCTCGCCGGTCGCTACCTGGAACGCCGCGCCCGCGAGCGCACCGCGGCCGCCACCGCGCAACTGGTCAACCTGCTGCCGGCCTCATGCTTGCGCCTGGATGCCAACGGTCAGAGCGAGCGCATTCTGCTCAGCGAACTGCGCGTCGGCGAGCGGATTCTGGTGCAGCCCGGCTCGGTGCTGCCGGCGGATGGCAAGATCATCGACGGCCAGTCGAGCATCGACGAGTCGCTGCTGACCGGCGAGTACCTGCCGCAACCGCGCACACTGGGCGATGCCGTAACCGCCGGTACGCTGAATGTCGAAGGCGCATTGACCGTGGAAGTACAGGCTTTGGGACACGACACGCGCCTGTCAGCGATCGTGCGCCTGCTCGACCGCGCCCAGGCCGAGAAACCGCGACTGGCAGAAATCGCCGACCGCGCCGCGCAATGGTTCCTCCTGCTGTCGCTGATCGCCGCTGCCGTCATCGGCCTGCTGTGGTGGCAACTGGACGCGTCGCGGGCATTCTGGATCGTTCTTGCGATGCTGGTCGCGACCTGCCCTTGCGCACTGTCGCTGGCGACGCCGACCGCCCTCACCGCCGCCACCGGCACCTTGCACAAACTCGGCTTGCTGCTGACCCGCGGGCATGTGCTGGAAGGCTTGAACCAGATCGACACGGTGATCTTCGACAAAACCGGCACCCTCACCGAAGGTCGCCTGGTGCTGCGCTCGATCCGCCCTCTCGGCGCGCTCGACAGCGAGCAATGCCTGAGCTTCGCCGCTGCGCTGGAAAACCGCTCCGAACACCCGATCGCCCGCGCCTTCGGCCGTGCGCCGTTGGCCGCTGATGAAGTGCACAGCACGCCGGGACTGGGCCTCGAAGGTTCGGTGGGCGGGCAGCGCTTGCGCATTGGTCAGGCAGATTTCGTGTGTGAGCTGAGCGGTGCGAGTGTGCCGGCAATGCCGAATGAGCCAGGCCAATGGTTACTGCTTGGCGATGAAAGCGGCCCGTTGGCGTGGCTGGTGCTCGACGATCGCTTGCGCGACGATGCCCCCGCCCTGCTCGCCGCGTGCAAGGCGCGCGGCTGGCGCACGCTGCTGCTGTCCGGCGACAGCTCGCCGATGGTCGCCAGCGTCGCCGCCGAACTGGGCATTGACGAGGCGCGCGGCAGTTTGCGCCCGGACGACAAGCTGCAAGTGCTGCAACAACTGCACAAGGAAGGACGCAAGGTGCTGATGCTCGGCGACGGCGTCAACGACGTGCCGGTGCTGGCGGCGGCCGACATCAGTGTGGCCATGGGCTCGGCCACCGATCTGGCGAAAACCTGTGCCGATGCGGTGTTGCTGTCGAACCGCCTCGACGCCCTGGTGCAAGCGTTCACATTGGCACGCCGTACCCGTCGGGTGATCATCGAGAACCTGCTGTGGGCGGCGCTGTACAATGGCCTCATGTTGCCGTTCGCCGCCCTCGGCTGGATCACTCCGGTATGGGCCGCGGTCGGCATGTCGATCAGTTCGCTGACCGTGGTGCTCAACGCCCTGCGCCTGACTCGCCTGCCGGGTTCGCCGCACACCAGCACCCGTGCACAAACCCGCCCGCTGCCGGCCTGAGCCGCGCGGGCCTGGAGTACCGATGCCAGCTCTCTACGTGATGATCCCCGCTGCACTGCTGATCGTGGCCATCGCCGTGTATATCTTCTTCTGGGCGGTGGACAGCGGCCAGTACGACGACCTCGACGGCCCGGCGCACAGCATTCTGTTCGACGATCAGGACCCGAACCACACCGCTGCCGTGGACGAAGCCAAGAGCGGCAAAGCGGACGACAAGGCGCCACCGCATGCTTGAACTGGCGCCGTTGCTGGTTTCCGCCCTGATTCTTGGCTTGCTCGGCGGCGGCCACTGCCTGGGGATGTGCGGCGGCCTGATGGGCGCACTGACCCTGGCGATTCCCAAGGAGCAACGCAGCCGACGCTTTCGTTTGCTGCTGGCGTACAACCTCGGGCGAATTCTCAGCTACGCCACGGCCGGGTTGCTCATCGGCCTCGCCGGCTGGGCGGTCACCAACAGTCCGGCAGCGCTGTTCATGCGCGTACTGGCCGGGTTGCTGTTGATCGCCATGGGCTTGTATCTGGCCGGCTGGTGGAGCGGGCTGACGCGCATTGAGTCGCTTGGGCGTGGGTTGTGGCGTTACATTCAGCCGGTCGCCAATCGCTTGCTGCCGGTGTCGAGTCTGCCGCGTGCATTATTGCTCGGCGCGCTATGGGGCTGGCTGCCGTGCGGGCTGGTTTACAGCACCCTGCTATGGTCGGCGAGCCAAGGCAATGCACTGGATAGCGCCTTGCTGATGCTCGCGTTTGGCTTGGGCACCTGGCCAGTGTTGCTGGCCACCGGACTGGCGGCGGAACGGGTTACCGCGATCTTGCGCAAGCGCAGTGTGCGTATGGCGGGCGGGTTGTTGGTCATTCTGTTCGGTATCTGGACCCTTCCCGGCCCGCATCAGCATTGGCTCATGGGCCATTGATCGGCGGTGTGGCCTTCGCGAGCAGGCTCGCTCACTGATCGCGTGAACACTGCTAATCCCTTGTGGGAGCGAGCTTGCTCGAGAAGAGGCCCGCACAAACACTACAAATCCCCCCTGTTGATGCAAATCAAGATGCCCCGCCGCCCCCTCCCCTAGACTCGCCCGCACTGCCAGCCTATCCGGGGGAATGCCCGCATGCTCGACGCCATTCGTTGGGACACCGATTTGATCCGCCGCTATGACCTGGCGGGGCCGCGCTACACCTCGTATCCGACTGCCGTGCAATTTCACGGACAGGTCGGCACCTTCGATCTGTTCCATGCCCTGCGCGACAGCCGCAAAGCCCTGCGCCCATTGTCGCTGTACGTGCACGTGCCGTTCTGCGCGAACATCTGCTACTACTGCGCTTGCAACAAGGTCATCACCAAGGACCGCGGACGCGCCGCGCCGTACCTGCAACGGCTGGAGCAGGAAATCCAGCTGATCGCCTGTCACCTTGACCCGGCCCAGAAAGTCGAGCAACTGCACTTTGGCGGTGGCACGCCGACCTTTCTCAGCCACGACGAACTGCGGCAGCTGATGGCGCACCTGCGCAAGCATTTCAATCTTCTGGATGATGACTCCGGCGATTACGGTATTGAAATCGACCCACGCGAGGCCGACTGGTCGACCATGGGCTTGTTGCGCGAATTGGGTTTCAACCGCGTCAGTATTGGCCTGCAAGATCTCGATCCGGCCGTGCAGCGCGCGGTAAATCGCCTGCAAAGTCTGGAGGAAACCCGCGCAGTGATCGATGCCGCGCGCACCCTGCAATTTCGCTCGATCAATATCGACTTGATCTACGGCCTGCCCAAACAGACCCCGGACAACTTCGCGCGTACCGTCGAGGAAGTGATCAGCCTGCAGCCGGATCGGCTCTCGGTGTTCAACTACGCGCACCTGCCGGAACGCTTCATGCCGCAGCGGCGGATCAATGGCCACGAACTGCCAGCGCCGGCGCAAAAGCTGGAAATGCTCGAACGCACCATTGCGCAGCTCACCGCTGCCGGCTACCGGTATATCGGCATGGACCACTTCGCCCTGCCCGATGATGAACTGGCGATTGCCCAGGAAGAACAGACCCTGCAACGCAACTTCCAGGGCTACACCACCCACGGTCATTGCGACCTGATTGGCCTGGGCGTTTCGGCGATCAGCCAGATCGGTGACCTGTACTGCCAGAACGCTAGCGATCTCAACCAATACCAAAACACCCTGGCGAGCGCACAACTGGCGACCAGCCGTGGCCTGGTGTGCAACGCCGACGATCGCTTGCGCCGCGACGTGATTCAGCAACTGATTTGCAACTTCAGCCTGGAATTCGCCGACATCGAGCAGCGTTTCAATATCGACTTTCAGGGCTATTTCGCTGAGCTGTGGCCACAACTACAGGGCATGGCCACTGATGGCCTGATTGAACTGGATCGCAAGCGGATCAACGTGCTGCCAGCCGGGCGCCTGCTGGTGCGCTCGGTGTGCATGGTGTTCGATGCGTACCTGCAACAGCAGAACCGCCAGCGCTTTTCGCGAGTGATTTAGTTTTTGGTGAGCAAGGCGCCGACCTTGAGGTTCTGGTCCGGGGTCATTGCCGACTGACCCATGACTTTGGACAGGGCCAGATTGGCGGTGACCACGCCGCTGTTCAGCGCAGCGATGGCCCCGCGCAGGGCGGCGAGCTTGTTGATCCGTTCTTCGTTGGACAGGGTCTTGTCGGCCATGACCTTGTTCATCTGCGCCTTTTTTTCGGCGATCTGTTTTTGCAACTTGCGGATCATTTTCAGCAACTGCTGGATGTTCTCCGGCAGGCCGCTGTTGTCGATATCGCTGTTTTCACCGCCGACGCTGGCGGCCTTGGCGATCGACGCACCGGACAGCGACACTTTGACGCCCTCGACCAAGGTCGGGGTTGCGGTGTTCAACGCGTCAGCGTCGCGCTCGTTGGCGACGTCGTTGCCGGCAACCTCCGGCAATGCCGGAACACCGCTGTTACCGGGGCTTAGCGTGCCAATGGCAGTCATCGGATCCTTCCTTTCATGCGGTCTGAAACCTGTTTATCGGCCGCTTTTGCGCTGGCTTTATGTCTGTGGGACAACGCCTTCATACGCTGGCCTGAAGGTCCCTCGGTGAGTTACCCTTACGTCTTATGTGTGTTTTCCCACAAGGATTGAAGAAATGTCCGAGCCAGTCAAACTGCGCGCTCACACCCAGGCCCATTGCAAGGATTGCAGCCTGGCCCCGCTGTGTCTGCCACTCTCGCTGAATCTGGAAGACATGGATGCGCTGGACGAAATCGTTAAACGCGGTCGCCCGTTGAAAAAGGGTGAATTCCTGTTCCGCCAGGGCGACACGTTCGATTCCGTTTATGCAGTACGCTCCGGCGCCCTCAAGACCTTCAGCCTCAGCGACAGCGGCGAAGAACAATTGACCGGCTTCCACCTGCCGAGCGAACTGGTCGGCCTGTCCGGCATGGATACCGAGAAACATCCGGTATCGGCCCAGGCACTGGAAACCACCTCGGTCTGCGAAATCCCTTTCGAACGTCTCGACGAACTGGCCCTGCAACTGCCCCAGCTGCGCCGGCAGTTGATGCGCGTAATGAGCCGTGAGATCCGTGACGACCAGCAAATGATGTTGCTGCTGTCGAAGAAAACCGCCGACGAGCGCATCGCCACGTTTCTGGTCAACCTGTCCGCACGCTTCCGCGCCCGCGGCTTTTCGGCCAACCAGTTCCGCCTGAGCATGTCGCGCAATGAAATCGGCAACTATCTGGGCCTGGCGGTGGAAACCGTGTCGCGGGTGTTCACGCGTTTCCAGCAGAACGAGCTGATCGCCGCCGAGGGCAAGGAAATTCACATCCTCGACCCGATCCAGCTGTGCGCGCTGGCCGGCGGTTCGATCGAAGGCTGAGTAGGCTGATCACGACCCGCGGTTGAGCGAATCGTTTCAGCCGCGGGTATACTGCGCCGTTTGCAGCCCTGCCAGGACACCTCGACGATGGTCTTCGACTCCTTCGACATCAAATCCCTTATCCGCCCTGTGATCGACTTCCCGAAGCCGGGCGTGATCTTTCGCGACATCACCCCGCTGTTCCAGTCGCCGACCGCGCTGCGCCTTGTGATGGACAGCTTCGCCCACCGCTATGTCGAAGCCGACTTCACCCATATCGGAGCGATGGATGCCCGTGGTTTCCTGATCGGCTCGGTATTGGCCTATCAACTGAACAAGCCGCTGGTGCTGTTCCGCAAGCAAGGCAAACTGCCGGCGGACGTGCTCGCCGAAGGCTACGCCACCGAATACGGTGAGGCGTTTCTGGAAGTGCATGCCGACAGCCTGTGCGAAGGCGATTCGGTGGTGATGTTCGATGACCTGATCGCCACCGGCGGCACACTGATCGCCGCAGCCAACCTGATCCGCCGAATGGGCGCACGGGTGCATGAAGCCGCAGCGATCATCGACTTGCCGGAGCTGCAAGGCTCGCAGCGTCTGCAGGACATGGGCATTCCGACGTTCTGCCTGACGCAGTTTGCCTTGACCGATAAATAAGTAGCGCCTGTACTGACGCTATCGCTGGCAAGCCAGCTCCCACAGGGATTTCGGTCGTTCACAAATATTGTGTATGCCCCAAAACATGTGGGAGCTGGCTTGCCAGCGATGAGGCCAGCAGCTTGTGATAGGGACGCGGAGCGTCCCGGGCTGCATTCCCACGCAGAGCGTGGGAGCGATCAACTCAAAGCCCCATCTGCTTGCTGATGATCTCGTTCATCACTTCCCGCGTCCCGCCGCCAATCGACAGTATGCGGTTATCCCGATACAGCCGCTCCACCAGACTTTCACGCATGTAACCGAGCCCGCCGAGAATCTGCACCGCTTCGGTGGTGATCCGGTCTGAGGTGTCCGTGGCAAAGTTCTTCGCCATGGAAATTTCCTTGATCACGCTCTGCCCCGCGGCCATCTTCGCCGCTTGCCGATAAGTGAATTCCCGCGATACTTCCAGCGCCGTGGCCATTTCGGCGAGGCGATGCTTGATCACTTGAAACTTGCCGATCGGTTTGCCGAAGGCCTCACGTTCATGCGCCCATTTCAGGCTCTGTTCCAGTGCAAGTTGCGAGGTCATGTTGGCCATCAGCGCCAACGCCAGACGTTCGCTCTGGAAATTGCCCATGATGCAGGCGAAGCCCATGTTCTCGGCGCCGATCAGATTACCCACCGGCACTCGGCAGTCATCGAAAAACAGCTCGGCGGTGTCCGAGGCCCACCAGCCCATTTTCTTCAACGAGCGGCCAACGGTGAAACCCGGCGTGCCCTTCTCGATCAGCAGCAGGCTGATGCCGCCGAAACCCGGCGCACCGGTGCGCACTGCGACGGTGTAGAAATCGGCGCGAACACCACTGGTGATGAAGGTTTTGCTGCCGCTGACGCGATAGCAATCGCCGTCGCGCACGGCGCGGGTCTGCAGGTTGGCAACGTCGGAACCGCCGCCGGGTTCGGTCACCGCCAGGGCGCTGATCTTCTCGCCGCCAAGGACCTGCGGCACCACGCGATCACGCACTTCAGGCCGCGCCCATTTGACGATCGGCGGCAAGCCGATGTCCAGCGAACCCAGCCCCGCCACCACCCCGCCAGAGCCGCAGCGCATCAATTCCTCACTGGCGGCGACCTTGGCAAACAGATCGCCCGCATGGCTGCCACCGAGGGCTTCGGGATAACCGATGCCGAGGATGCCCGCCGCGCCGGCCTTCAGGTACAGCTCACGCGGGAAGCTTTCGGCTTCTTCCCACTGGTCGACGTCCGGCAGGATCTCGCGTTCGACGAAACGCCGGACGCTGTCGCGGACCAATTGATGGCTGGGGTCGAAGTATTCCTGGAAGGCAGGCATGGGCGAACTCCGCGAAGGGGTTCGCCGAACTTAACCGAGCGCTTGCTTGGTTTTCAACTCAATTGTGTGAATCTGACGGACCGAGGTGCGGCCATCGCTGGCAAGCCAGCTCCCACAGGGATCTCGGGCGTTCACAAATATTGTGTTCAACAAAGAAAACTGTGGGAGCTGGCTTGCCAGCGATGAGGCCAGAACAGACAGTAAAGAACTTACAGTGAGATGGGCTTACGCCCGGCAAACGAATGCGCCAGCGTGCCGCCATCGACCAGTTCCAGTTCACCACCCAACGGCACGCCGTGAGCGATGCGCGAGGCGATCAGGCCTTTGTGCTGCAACAGTTGCGCGATGTAATGCGCGGTCGCTTCACCTTCCACCGTCGGGTTGGTCGCGAGGATGACTTCGGTAAACGTGCCCGCCTCTTCGATCCGCGCCATCAATTGTGGAATGCCGATCGCCTCAGGCCCGAGCCCGTCGAGCGGCGACAGATGCCCTTTTAGTACGAAATAACGCCCACGGAAACCGGTCTGCTCGACGGCATAGACATCCATCGGCCCTTCGACCACGCACAGCAGCGTGTCGTCGCGGCGGTTATCGGCGCATTGCGGGCACAGATCGTCTTCGGTCAGCGTGCGGCATTGCCGGCAGTGACCAACGCCTTCCATGGCCTGACTCAGCGCCTGGGCCAGACGCACGCCGCCGCTGCGATCGCGCTCGAGCATCTGCAACGCCATGCGCTGGGCGGTTTTCTGACCGACGCCTGGCAAGGTGCGCAGTGCGTCGATCAGTTGGCGAATCAAAGGGCTGAAGCTCATGGGGAAAAGTCCGACAAAACAACGAGACGCGGTTTATACCCGCGCCTCCGGCCAGCGTCAAATGCTCAGTCCTCGGCGACCTTCACCACCAGTTTGCCGAAGTTGCGCCCTTCCAGCAGACCGATAAACGCCTCGGGCGCCTGCTCCAGACCTTCGACCACGTCCTCGCGGAATTTGACCTTGCCATCGCGCACCCATGGCACCATGTGGCTGATGAATTCCGGCTGGCGGTCACCGTAGTCGTCGAAGACGATAAAGCCCTGAATGCGCACGCGCTTGGTCAGCAACGTGCGTTGCAACATTGGCAGGCGATCCGGGCCTTTCGGCGCTTCCGAGGCGTTGTACCCGGCAATCAGGCCGCACAACGGAATCCGCGCCTTGGGATTGAGCAATGGCACCACCGCATCGAAAACATGGCCGCCGACGTTCTCGAAATAAATATCGATGCCCTCGGGGCACGCCTTGGCCAATTGCTCGGCGAAATCGTCAGCCTTGTGGTCGATGCACGCGTCGAAACCGAGTTCATCGACCACGTATTGGCACTTCTCGGCACCGCCGGCCACACCGACCACGCGCAGGCCTTTGATCTTCGCCACCTGGCCGACCACCGAACCGACCGCACCGGAAGCAGCGGCGACCACCAGGGTCTCTCCTTCTCTCGGCTGGCCGATGTCCATCAGCCCCATGTACGCAGTCATCCCCGGCATGCCGAGCACACCGAGGGCCATCGACGGACTCGGCAGGCCAGCGGGGATCGGGATGATGTTACGGCCGTCGCTGATGCTGTGGCTTTGCCAACCGGTCGCGCCGACCACCAGATCGCCCTTGTGGAATTTCGGATGACGCGAATCCTCGACCCGGCTGACCGCGCCGCCGGTCATCACTTCGCCAATCTGCACCGGCGCGGCGTAGGACGGAGCATCACTCATGCGCCCGCGCATGTACGGATCCAGCGACAGGTACAGGGTTTTCAGCAGCACCTGACCGTCTTCGAGATCCGGCAACGCTTCGCGCTCAAGACGAAAGTTCTCCGGGGTCGGAGCACCGGTCGGCCGCGAGGCGAGGACGAAGCGTTGGTTGAGGGTGAGAGGGTCGGACATGTCAGCGTCTCCTGTGAATGGTGAATTCAGCGGGTATAGGGAGCAGACCGTTGCGCCATGAGGCCGTTCGATGTTTATTCAGCAAAGACCGTGGTGACTTCAATCGCTAGCAGGCTAGCTACCACAGGGGTACGCATTTCAAATGTAGGAGTGAGCCTGCTCGCGATGGCGGTGCAACTGGCGCCCCACCTTCAAAGGCAGAAACAAAAATGCCAGGCGCAATGCCTGGCATTTTGTGTAGCTCATCTGCCGCCGGTTGGCGAATCAGAATGGCAGTTTCATACCCGCTGGCAGGTTCATGCCGGCGGTCATGCTGCCCATTTTTTCCTGGCTGTTGGCTTCGATCTTGCGGACCGCGTCGTTGACGGCGGAAGCGACCACGGCTTCTAGCATTTCCTTGTCGTCTTCGCTCATGCCTTCGACCAGGCTCGGGTCAATGGTCACGCTCTTGACGTCATGACGGCCGGTCATCACCACGGTGACCATATCGCCGCCGGCCTTGCCGATGACTTCGGCGTTGGCCAGTTCTTCCTGCATTTTGGCCATTTTTTCCTGCATCTGCTGCGCCTGCTTCATCAGGCCGGCCATGCCACCTTTCATCATGGTAATCACCTCGAATGTACTTGGATCAAAACAGCGCCCGGCGATGTTGGCCGGGCACCTTCAGTTATTAGCCTTGGGTGACCAAGGCGTCGACAGGTTCAATAGTATCGTGTCGCACCACCGCGCCGAACTGCTGAACCATCTGCTGGATGAACGGATCGCCGTGGATCGACTCCTCCGCCTCGCGCTGACGGTTGGCACGGCGCCGTGAGGCCGCCTGGGCCGGGGTTTCCTGCTCAGGCTTGATCAGCTCGATGGTCAGGCTCAGCGTGCGTCCGTGGAACTGGTTCAGCGCATCGTTGAGACGCCGTTGCTGAGTGGCGTTGAACAGCGCGCTGTGCGCCGGATCGAGGTGCATCAGCCAGTGGTCGCCGTCCACCGCGATCAGCGTGCAGTTGGCGGCGATGCTCCCGGTCATGCCGGAAATCGGCAGTTTCGGGAACAGCTCCAGCCATTGCGCAGCCAGACCCGTGGCCGGTGCCGCAGCCGGCTCAGGCTCGGGTTCCGGTTCGGGGTCGGCGGCGTGTTCGCTGGCCAGCTCGTCGAGGTAGCTGTAGGCCGAATCCATGTCCGGCTCGATGTAGTCCTCGTCCAGCGGCGGCTCGTCATCCAGATCAATGCCCGGCGTGGCGGCATCGACGTCAGCAACCGACGGCTCGGGAATCGGCGCAGCGGCCCACTCCGGCGCGTCCGGGACGACGCTGTCCGGGGTCGGCAGCGGCATCGGCGGCAACTCGGGTTGCTCGGCGGCGGTTTCCAGCACCGGCTCGACGGCGGGTTGCTGCACCGGCGCAGGTTCAGCCTCGGTTTCTACCGGGTCGTTCCACGGCAGATCAACCACTGCTTCGATGGCCAGGGGCTCAGGCTCTGCCACGGGGTCCGGTTCAGCGGCTGCAACTGGCGCGGGCGCGGCGGCCGGTGCCGGTGCAGCCACTGGCGTCTGCGCTGGCGTGGGCGCTGGTGCAACTGGCGCGGCGACCACCGGCGCAGGCTTGGGCGCGGCAGCCACGGCGTTTGCGGAATCAACTGTGGCCTGGCTGATCCCCACTGGCTTTAGCGGTTGCCTCGGGGCGTCCGCCGTGTCGGCCGGTCGGAACGCCAGCATCCGCAGCAGAACCATCTCGAAACCACCGCGCGGGTCCGGCGCCAGCGGCAAGTCGCGGCGACCGATCAGGCCCATCTGGTAGTAGAACTGCACGTCTTCGGCCGGCAACGCCTGGGCCAGCGCCAATACGCGGTCACGGTCGCCATGGCCGTTGTCGACGCCTTCGGGCAACGCCTGGGCGATGGCGACACGGTGCAACACGTTGAGAATTTCCGAAAGCACACCGTTCCAGTCCGGGCCCTGCTCGGCCAGATGCCGCACGGCCTCAAGCAAGGCCTTGGCATCGCCTTCGATCAACGAATGCAGGACGTCAAAGACCTGGCCGTGATCCAGGGTGCCGAGCATCGCCCGCACGTCGGTGGCGAGGACCTTGCCTTCACCGAAGGCGATGGCCTGATCGGTCAGGCTCATGGCGTCACGCATCGAACCGTCAGCGGCGCGACCGAGCAGCCACAGTGCATCGTCTTCGAACGGCACGTTCTCGGCGCTGAGGACGTGGGTCAAATGCTCGACCACGCGCTCGGGCGTCATGTTCTTCAGCGAGAACTGCAGGCAGCGCGAGAGAATCGTTGCCGGAAGTTTCTGCGGATCGGTGGTCGCCAGGATGAACTTGACGTACGGCGGCGGCTCTTCGAGGGTTTTCAACAGCGCATTGAAGGAATGGCTGGAGAGCATGTGCACTTCGTCGATCAGGTAGACCTTGAAGCGCCCACGGCTCGGCGCGTACTGCACGTTGTCGAGCAGCTCGCGAGTGTCTTCGACCTTGGTGCGGCTGGCGGCGTCGATCTCGATCAGGTCGACGAAACGGCCCTCATCGATTTCCCGGCACACCGAGCACTCGCCGCACGGGCTGGAAGTGATACCTGTTTCACAGTTCAGGCATTTGGCAATGATCCGCGCAATAGTGGTCTTGCCGACCCCGCGCGTACCGGTAAACAGGTACGCATGGTGCAGCCGCTGGCTGTCCAAGGCATTGATCAGAGCCTTGAGCACATGGGTCTGGCCGACCATTTCGCGGAACGAGCGCGGACGCCATTTACGTGCAAGAACCTGATAACTCATCGAAAACCGTCGCAACGAAGGAAGCTGAAGCGGCTAATGCTAGCGGAGCAAGGGCAAAATTGCATCCGGTGTCCGCGCCTAAAATGGCTAAGCTGCAACAGCAGAGGCTTTTATCGGCTCGGGATGGGCAACGACCGGAGCATTTATGCGGTGGGCCATGGGGGCATTGCTGGGTATCAGCCTGAGCGCGACGGCCGCCGAACCGCCGCTGCGCTTTGCGGTGTCCGACAGCTGGGCGATGCCGATGGTGCAACTCGAACGCAACCGCCCGACCCAAGGCATCCTCTTCGACTTGATGCTCAGCCTGGCGACGCAGGTCGGCGCGCCAGCCGAATTCATCGTTCTGCCCCGCGCGCGCGTGCAAAGCGCCATGGAAAATGGCGAGATCGATGTGCGCTGCTATGCCGCCCAGTCGTGGCTGCCGAATCAGTCCGGCGATTACCTGTGGAGCGTGCCGCTGCTGTTCCAGCGCGACCTGCTGATCAGCCGCAAGGACCAGGCTCTGGCCATCGATCCCGCGCGCCTGCCCCGCCAGACCATTGGCACGGTGCGCGGTTACACCTACCCGACCCTGCAATCACTGTTCGAGGCCGATCAACTGCAACGCGAGGACGCGCGCAATCAGGAACAAGTGCTGGAAAAACTGCTGGCCGGGCGTTATCGCTATGCCGTGAGCAACCAGTGGACACTGGACTGGTTCAATCAACGCCTGCTGCCGGCGGAGCAACTGCAAGCGGTGGCGGTGCTGCAGGAGCAGGAGGTGGGCTGTTACGTGAGGAACGATCCGAGCGTGCCGGTGCAACGGATATTACGCACGTTGCTGCGGATGAAGATATCGGGGGAGATTGAGGAGATTATCCGGCTGTATACCGGTCATCCCGAATCCACCCGATAACCCCTGTAGGAGTGAGCCTGCTCGCGATAGCAGTGTGTCAGACACATCTATGTCGACCGAGACACCGCTATCGCGAGCAGGCTCCCTCCTACAGCGATTTGTGTCGAACTGATAAATCACAGACACAAAAAAACCGCAGTGGGCGAAACCCATGCAGTTGTGGTTGAAGCGTTCGATTGTTCGTTAAGGTGGCAACCCCACCAGCCACACCCCGGCACACAATGTTCCCGCTGTGGCTGCTGCCTTCCGGCTCTGACCAGGTTCACGGGTAATCGTTGCGGGGGGACCGATGGGGTCACCATAACGACGCTTGCCTGTCGGCGAGCCGCGCCATTGTACCTGTCTGAGACGAAGTTACAACCCTGGTTGCAGATTAAAAATATCAAGGGGCTCAAGCACTTGCTATTGCGCCTGAAGCACCTCGTCGGCCCGCCCACCCGCCTGCTGGATGACCAGATGGATGAAGTGCAGCTTGGCAATCGCCGGCGCCGGCAGGACGAACGGGTAAAAATCCGGCTGACCCATGCTGCGGGACAATTCGTTGAGCATGCCGGCCAGTTCGATCCACGCGTTGACGAATGACAGGAACGCCGCGCCTCCGGGATGCTCGGGATCGTAAAGCGTGCTGGGTGGAAACGGCTGGTAGTCGAAGTCCATTTCTCGCGCGCTCATGCCAAAGCCCAGCGCGGTGTCCACGGCGTCCATCATGTGCAGGTAGTGCGCCCAGGTTTCCGCCCAGTCTTCCCACGGGTGCATGGTCGCGTAGGCGCTGACGTAATGCTGCGGCCAGTCCAGCGGGGCACCCTGCTGGTAATGCCGGTCGAGCGCTTCGGCGTAACTGGCGCGCTCGTCGCCGAACAGGCTGCGGAACGCGCCGAGCCACGGGCCGTTGGCGATCAGGCGATCCCAGTAGTAGTGGCCGACTTCGTGGCGAAAATGCCCGAGCAGCGTGCGATAAGGTTCGTGCATCTGCGCCCTCACCTGCTCGCGGTGGGCGTCGTCGGCTTCCTTGATGTCGAGGGTGATCAGGCCGTTGGCGTGGCCGGTCATTGGCGCGTTGCCTTCAAGGTCAATACCGATGAAATCGAAGGCCAGCCCGGTTTCTTCATAGACACTTTTGGGGATAACCGGCAGGCCGAGGGTGATCAGCTGCGCGACGAGGCGGCGTTTGGCGATTTCGACTTTGCGCCAGCGTTCCGGGTTCTCCGGGACGGACAGGTCGGGAATGGTGCGATTGAGACTGCAGGCGATGCACAGGCTGTCGCGATCGTTGGCCGGCAGCAGCCAGTTGCATGCGGCGGCTGTATCGAGGTTGGCGCAGCGGCGAAACAGTCCGGCATCGGGATCGGCGTCCAGCGTCCACGTGCCGGCCTGCGGCCCCGGTTGCAGCGAGGTCAGGCGGCTTTCTTCGGGTTGATAGCCAAGCAAGGCGTTGCAGGCCAGGCACTGACTGTTGCGAAAGAACAAGGACTGGCCGCAGCGGCACGGCCAGATTTTGCTGTTGCGTGAAGACCCGGCCATGAACGGCGCGATGATGCGGGAACTGAGCTGCTCGAAGAAGCGGTGCATGGCGATCTCTCCCTGGGACTGGCCAAGACTAGATCATCCTGGCGCGAAGATCGTTCCCGCACCTTCTCGACTGATCAATCCCACGCTCCGCGTGGGAACGATCAGTTGAGGGGCGTGAGAAAAAAGGTCACAGGGAAATACCGTGAGTTTTGAGGAAAGCGACAAACGCCTCCTCATCCATGACCTTCACGCCCAGCTCATTGGCCTTGGTCAGTTTCGAGCCAGCACCAGGGCCGGCGACCACGCAATGGGTCTTGGCCGACACCGAGCCTGCGACTTTAGCGCCGAGGCTTTCCAGATGCTCCTTGGCGACATCGCGGCTCATCAATTCGACCTTGCCGGTGAGCACCCAGGTCTCCCCGGACAACGGCAAGCCTTCGACAACTTTCTTCTCGCTCTGCCAGTGCATGCCGAAATCACGCAGCTGTTTTTCCGATGCTTCAGCCAGTTGCCGATGCTCGGGTACGGCGAAAAACTCGCGCACCGAATTCGCCTGCTTCTCCGGCAACGCCTGGCGCATGTCCAGCCAGTCGGCCATCATCACGGCTTCAAGCGAGCCGAACTTGTCGGCAAGTTTCTGCGCGCCACCCGGGCCCACCGAAGGAATATGCAGCTTGTCGAGAAACCCACCCAGCGTGGTGCTCGCGGCGAACTCGGCGCCCAGTTCGCCCTGATCCTGAATCTGCAAACCGTGGCCAAGCAGCTCGCTGATGACCTGCTGGTTATGCGCATCTTCAAAGAAACTGTGAATCTCGTGCGCCACTTCCAGACCGACGTCCGGCAGGTAGGTCAGCACTTGCGGCAAAGCCTGTTGTACCCGCTCCAGCGAGCCCAGCGAGCGCGCCAGCACCTTGGCGGTCTCCTCGCCAACATCAGGGATGCCGAGCGCGTAGATAAAGCGCGCCAGGCCCGGCTGTTTGCTGTCTTCAATAGCCTTCAACAGCTTGTTGCTGGACACCTCGGCGAAGCCTTCCAGATCGACGATGTCGTCGAACTTCAGCGCGTACAGATCGGCCGGGGAATTGACCAGACCCTCGTCGACCAACTGCTCGACGCTCTTGTCGCCCAGCCCTTCGATGTCCATCGCCCGGCGCGAGACGAAATGAATGATCGCCTGCTTGAGTTGCGCGCCACAGGCCAGGCGGCCGACGCAGCGATACACCGCGCCTTCGCTGACGGTTTCCTTGCCCTTGCTGCGCTTGATCAGTTGCGTGCGCTCGACATGGGAACCGCAGACCGGGCAGCTCTGCGGAATCTCCACTGCTCGTGCGTGGCCCGGGCGACGCTCGGTGACCACTTGCACCACTTGCGGAATCACATCACCGGCGCGGCGAATGATCACCGTGTCGCCAATCATCAGACCCAGCCGCGCGACTTCGTCCATGTTGTGCAGCGTGGCATTGGCGACGGTGACGCCGGCGACTTTCACCGGTTTCAAGCGCGCCACTGGCGTTACTGCGCCGGTGCGGCCGACCTGGAATTCCACGTCGAGCAGTTCGGTGAGTTCTTCCATGGCCGGGAATTTGTGCGCGATCGCCCAGCGCGGCTCGCGGGCGCGGAAGCCCAGTTCGCGCTGGTCGGCAATGCTGTTGACCTTGAACACCACGCCATCGATTTCATAGGCCAGCGAGTCGCGGCGCGCGCCGATGTCGCGGTAGTAGTCCAGGCATTCATCGATGCCCTTGGCCAGTTTCAGTTCGTGGCTGATCGGCATGCCCCACTTCTGCAACTGCTTGAGGTTGCCGATGTGAGTGTCGGAAATATCGTGCGAGACCTGGCCGATGCCGTAGCAGCAGAATTCCAGCGGCCGGTTGGCGGTGATCTTCGAATCGAGCTGGCGCAGGCTACCGGCCGCGGCGTTGCGCGGGTTGGCAAAGGTCTTGCCGCCGATTTCCAGTTGCGAGGCATTGAGCCGCTCGAAGCCAGCCTTGGACATGAACACTTCACCGCGCACTTCCAGCGTTGCCGGCCAGCCTTCGCCGTGCAGCTTGAGCGGGATGTTGCGCACGGTGCGCACGTTGACGCTGATGTCTTCACCGGTGGTGCCGTCGCCGCGCGTGGCGCCCCGCACCAGCACGCCGTCCTGATACAGCAGGCTGACCGCCAGGCCATCGAGTTTTGGCTCGCAGCTGTATTCCACGGCCGCCCCGCCGCCGAACAGATCGCCCACAGGCAAGTCCAGACCTTCGGTCACGCGGCGATCGAACTCGCGCATGTCGGTTTCTTCGAAGGCGTTGCCGAGGCTGAGCATCGGCACTTCATGCCGCACCTGAGTGAACGCGGTGAGCGCCACGCTGCCGACGCGCTGGGTCGGCGAATCACTGGTGATCAGTTCCGGGTTGGCCGCTTCCAGCGCCTTGAGCTCGTGGAACAACCGGTCGTACTCGGCGTCCGGAATGCTCGGCTCGTCGAGAACGTGGTAGCGGTAGTTGTGCTGGTCGAGTTCAGCGCGCAGCTCGAGGATGCGGTTTTTCGCGGCGGTCATGGTGTTCTCTCATAAAGCAAAAGAGCAGCCGAGGCTGCTCAATCATTCTGCCGATCGTCCCGTTAAACAGGAACAACCTTTTGTATCAACGCTTCTGGGTCAGCGCGCGGCGCTCGAATTCGACGATGCGCTGGCGGTAATGCTCGATGGTCTGCGCGGTCAGCACGCTGCGCTGGTCATCTTTCAGCTCGCCGTTGAGTTCCTGCGACAGCTTGCGGGCTGCGGCCACCATCACGTCGAACGCTTGCTTGGGATGACGCGGGCCAGGCAGGCCGAGGAAGAAGCTCACCGCCGGGGTGCTGAAATGGTCGATGTCGTCCAGATCGAAAATGCCCGGCTTGACCGCGTTGGCCATGGAGAACAGCACTTCGCCGTTGCCGGCCATGCTTTCGTGACGATGGAAAATATCCATCTCGCCGAAACGCAGACCGCTTTCGAGGATGTTCTGCAACAGCGCCGGGCCTTTGAAGCCGGCCGGGTCGCGGCAGATCACGCTGATCACCAGGACTTCTTCGGCTTGCGGCTGATCCTTGTCGGCCACCGTCGGCGAAGGCTTGCTGTCTTCAGCGAAGTCGTCGTCACGGCTGTTGAAGCTCGGGCCACCGTCCAGATCGAGATCAAGGTTCAGATCGCCCTGTGCCGGGCCGTTGCTGCCACGCTTGCCACGTTTCGAGCCGGATTCGCGCGGCTCGCGGGCCTCACGAGCGGGCATACTCACCGACGGCAGATCGTGCTCGTCCAGTTGCGGTTCCTTGTGCGTGTCCAGTACGCGGGCCGGGCCCAGCAGCTCGGCGCTGCTGTCCTCGTCCGGCAGGTTGGACAGACTTCGGTCAAGACGGAATTTCAGTTTTCCCTTGCCGCCGCGCATACGGCGCCAGCCATCGAAAAGAATACCGGCTATCACAATGATGCCGATGACGATCAGCCACTCGCGCAGACCGATTTCCATGTAATCCCGTGCCTCTATAAAAAATGCTGAAAAATAAGGGGTTTACATTGTGCAAACCGCTTTAAAACGTGGCGCCAACTCTATGTTCTGACAGGCGTTTTGCCCACGTATACGAAAAATTGACATTAAACTAGCACGACCAAAGGCAACTTTACACCGTCTGTCTCATTGGCTTGCGCGAATATGTCGAATCGCCAGCTCATTCGCCTCGGTAAAAAAGTCCTACAACCCTCGTTTACCTTTCCGACGCACGCCCTATCAGGCGTCCACCATCGCCATCGCCTCCTCGACATCCACCGCCACCAGCCGCGAACAACCCGGCTCATGCATCGTCACGCCCATCAACTGTTCGGCCATCTCCATGGCGATCTTGTTGTGGGTGATATAGATGAACTGCACGGTCTGCGACATCTCTTTGACCAGGCGTGCGTAGCGTCCAACGTTAGCGTCATCCAGCGGTGCGTCGACCTCATCAAGCATGCAGAACGGCGCCGGATTCAACTTGAAGATGGCAAAAACCAGTGCCAGTGCCGTCAGGGCTTTTTCGCCACCGGAGAGCAAATGGATGGTGCTGTTCTTCTTTCCGGGCGGCTGCGCCATGATCGTCACCCCTGTATCGAGTAGATCTTCGCCCGTCAGTTCCAAATACGCGCGCCCGCCACCGAAAACTTTTGGAAAAAGCGCCTGTAAACCGCCATTGATCTGATCAAAGGTATCCTTGAAACGGTTGCGGGTTTCCTTGTCGATCTTGCGAATGACGTTTTCCAGAGTCTCCAGCGCTTCGACCAGATCGGCATCCTGCGCATCCAGATAACGTTTACGCTCCGATTGTTGCGTGTATTCGTCGATGGCCGCGAGGTTGATCGCACCCAGGCGCTGAATCCGCGCGTTGATGCGTTCGAGTTCTTCTTCGGCTTCGCGTTCACTGGCCTGTGCGGTCAATGTCGCGAGCACACCGTTGAGATCGTAGCCGTCTTCGAGCAACTGATCCTGCAAGGCCTTGCGCCGCACGGTCAGGGCTTGCCATTCCATGCGCTGCTGTTCGAGCTGGCCGCGAATCAGTTGGGATTGCTGTTCGGCCTGGGTACGGCGTTTTTCCGCGTCGCGCAGTTCGCGGTCGGCGTCTTCGAGGGCGATCTGCGCGGTCTTGAGTTCTTCGTCGACGGTCATGCGCTTGTCGAGCAGTTCTTCGAGTTTCAGGCGCAGCTCTTCCAGCGGCGCCTCGCCCTCCTCCAGATTCAGACTCAACTGCTCGCGTTTTTCGGTCAGGCGCTCGGCCTGCATTTCCAGACGCTCCAGCGCCTGGCGCGTGGAGTCGTGCTGCGCGCGCAACGAGCCGAGACGCACGGCCAATTGGTGCGCGTGATCCTTGTGCTGGCGGGCTTCCTGACGCACCCGGTCGAGGCGTTCGCGCAGGCTGTCGCGTTGCGCCAGCAGCAACTCGCGCTGCTCGGTATCGAGTGCCATGGCATCCAGCGCTTCCTGCAATTGCATGCGCGCTTCGCCGACCTGCTCGTGCTCAAGCTCGCGCTGCTCGGCGAGCTCGACCAGCTCTTCATCGAGGCGCGTGCGACGCAAGGTCAGTTGCTCGGCCTTGGCTTTGCCGGCGGACAACTGCGCTTTCAATTCGCCTTGCTGACGGGCTTCGTCCTGCAGCAAACGGCGCAGATGCTCACGACCGTTTTCCTGTTGACGCTGTTGCGCACGCAGGGTTTGCAGGCGCGCTTCCATGGCCTCGACCGTGGCTTCTTTCTCCTCGCGCTCGAGGTGCAGCGCTTCGATTTCCTGACCACGAGCGAGCATGCCGCTTTCCGCTTCGCTGGCCCGGCGTACGCGCAAAAAGTGCCGACCGACCCAATAGCCATCGCGACTGATCAGGCTTTCACCAGCGCCGAGCTGCCCGCGCAGGACCAACGCCTGCTCGAGGCTGTCGACCGGTCTGACCTGACCGAGCCACGGCGACAGATCGATCTGCGCCTCGACTTTATCCAGCAGACTGCCAGCCACGCGCACGCCGTCGCTGGCCGGGCTGAGCAGGCGCAGATCGCCCTGGCTGAAACCGGACAGATCGAAGCCGCTGAAGTCGTCGACCAGCACCGCTTGCAGATCGGCACCGAGCACGGTTTCCACCGCCAGCTCCCAACCGGCCTCGACCTTGAGGCCTTCGGCCAGACGCGGGCGCTCGGTGAGGTTGTGTTCCTTCAACCATTCAGCGGTGCCGGTGCCCGGATCCAGCGCCGCCTGCTGCAAGGCTTCAAGGGATGCGAGGCGACCGTTGAGTCGCTGCAGATCGCCCTGTGCCTGTTGCTGGGCGGTCAGTGCTTGCTGCAATTCCTGGCGCAGCTGTTCGAGTTTTTCGACCTGCGCTTCTTCGCTGGTCTGCAAATCTTCGAGAGTCGCTTCGGACTCGGCGAGCTGCTCGTTGAGCGCCATGATCGCCGCGTCTTCCGGGTCGGCGGACAGCAGCGCACGTTCTTCGCCGAGGCGTTTCTGCCGATCGGCCAAGCGCTCCATGCTCGCTTCGAGTTGCTGAATGCGCGACTGCTGCACTTCGGCCTGACGCCGCGGTTCGGCGGAGGTCAGGTTGAACGCGTCCCACTGCTCCTGCCAGCCGTGCATCACGCTTTCGGAATCTTCCAGTGCGGCGGCGGCTTCTTCGGCGGCGGCGCTGGTGACTTCCTGCTCAGGCGTGAGCATGTCGAGCTCTTCGCCGAGGGTCAGCAGCAGCGTGCGGTCGTGGCCCAGGTGCGATTCGGTTTCCAGGCGCGCGCGTTCGGCTTCCTTGAGATCGTCCAGCAATTGGCGCAAGCGTTGCTGGCCATGCTGGATACTCTGCTCGACCCGGGCGATGTCGCCGCCGACCGAATAGAACCGCCCCTGCACCAGATTGAAGCGCTCGGACAGATCGTGGTGGCCGTCACGCAGGCGCTCGATGGCCGCGTCAGCGTTACGCTGCTCGGCGACCAACGCCTCGAAACTGATTTCCTGGGTGCCGATGATCGACTCGCGCTGGCCGACCTGCTCGTTCAGATCCTGCCAGCGCAGGGCCGACAGTTGCGCCTTGAGCTGGCGCTCCTCGGCCTTGAATTCCTGATACTTCTTCGCCGCTTCGGCCTGCCGGTGCAGGCGTTCGAGCTGGCGCTCCAGCTCTTCACGCAGGTCAGTCAGACGCGCAAGGTTTTCGTGGGTGCGACGGATACGGTTTTCGGTCTCGCGCCGACGCTCCTTGTACTTGGAAATACCGGCGGCCTCTTCGATGAAGTTGCGCAGGTCTTCGGGCTTGGACTCGATCAGCTTGGAGATCATCCCCTGCTCGATGATCGAGTAGCTGCGCGGGCCGAGGCCGGTGCCGAGGAAGATATCGGTAATGTCGCGGCGCCGGCATTTGGTGCCGTTGAGGTAATAGGTGGTCTGGCTGTCGCGGGTGACTTTGCGGCGAATGGAGATTTCCGCGTACGCCGCGTATTCGCCGAGCAGCGTGCCGTCGGAGTTGTCGAACACCAGTTCGATGCTCGCCTGGCTCACCGGTTTGCGGCTGGTCGAGCCGTTGAAGATGACGTCGGTCATCGACTCGCCGCGAAGGTTCTTCGCCGAACTTTCGCCCATCACCCAGCGTACGGCGTCGATGATGTTCGACTTGCCGCAACCGTTCGGCCCGACCACTGCCGCCATGTTGCTGGGGAAGTTCACCGTGGTCGGATCGACGAAGGATTTGAATCCCGCCAGTTTGATGCACTTGAGCCGCACGCTTAAGCAACCGTCAGCGCAGACACCACCAGATCGCAGCTGCGCTGGGCGTACGCCGTCAGCACGATGCGGATCTGCGGCAAATCACGGGCGAGCACGGCGGCGAGCAGGCGTTCGAACAGTTCGAGGAACTCGCTCATTTCCGCCTTGCGCTGTTCGAGGGCGAGAAAGTACGCGCGGCTCATCGCCGGCTGCAGGTTCTCGACGGTTTCCTGCAGATACGGGTTGTTGGCGAACGGATAGGCGGCGCGCATCACCGCGAAGCTGTCATCGACAAAGCTGCGGATATCGCCGCGTTCGTAATGCCCGGTCAGACGCTGCTGGATCTGCACGAACGGCGCCATGTCCGACTGCACCTGCCAGCCGTTGGCCACCGAATTGCCGAGCAGGATGTACAGCTCGCTCATCAGCGTGCACAGGCTCTGCACCTTGTGCGCAGTGAGTTCGGTGACGTGGGCGCCACGCCGCGGCAGGATCGCGATCAGGTGGCGGCGTTCGAGGATCAGCAAGGCTTCGCGGACCGAACCGCGACTGACGTTGAGCGCCAGCGTGACCTTCTGTTCCTGGATGCGCTCTCCCGGTTTCATTTCGCCACGAATGATGCGCTCGGCGAGGTGGTGAGCGATTTGCTCGGCGAGGCTGTCCGGCGCCTTGAACGTCATGGTTGTCCTTCAAACTCTATCGATCTGCACAAGCGGCGCAGTGTAGCGCAAATGCACGGTCATGGCGGAGTGCCCACTCAGCGGTTTTTGGCACGATTCCCGCAAAAAAGCGCAGTGACCGATGAGGGTCAATACTGAATAGACACGTTGTTGATCGGCGAAACCGATTTTCCTGACCTTTAAGTCAGAAAACCATTGACCGAAAAGTCAGACCTGCTAAATTCGGTTCACGTCGGTTAACAACAATAATGAGTCTGCGAGGCCTTCCGTGATCCAGTTTTTACTTAACCAGGAACTCCGTAGCGAGCACGCCCTGGACCCGAATCTGACTGTGCTCAATTACCTGCGCGAACATGTCGGCAAGCCTGGCACCAAAGAAGGTTGCGCCAGCGGTGACTGCGGCGCGTGCACCGTGGTGGTCGGCGAGTTGCAGACGGATGACGCCGGGCGTGAGCACATTCGCTATCGCAGCCTCAATTCCTGCCTGACCTTCGTCTCGTCGCTGCACGGCAAACAACTGATCAGCGTCGAAGACCTCAAACACAAAGGCGAGCTGCACAGCGTCCAGCAAGCGATGGTCGAGTGCCACGGCTCGCAGTGCGGCTTCTGCACCCCCGGTTTCGTCATGTCGCTGTTTGCCCTGCAAAAGAACAGCGACGCCCCGGATCACGCCAAGGCCCACGAAGCGCTGGCCGGCAACCTCTGCCGCTGCACCGGCTACCGGCCGATTCTGGCGGCGGCAGAGCAATCGTGCTGCGGCAAACAGCCCGACCAGTTCGACGCCCGCGAAGCCGAAACCATTGCCCGCCTCAAAGCCATCGCCCCGACCGATATCGGCGAACTCAACAGCGGCGACAAGCGCTGCCTGGTGCCGCTGACCGTGGCCGATCTGGCCGACCTCTACGACGCTTATCCACAAGCGCGCCTGCTCGCCGGCGGGACCGACCTGGCCTTGGAAGTGACGCAATTTCACCGCACCTTGCCGGTGATGATCTACGTCGGCAACGTCGCGGAAATGAAGCGCATCGAAACCTTCGAAGACCGCATTGAAATCGGCGCCGCCACCGCCCTCTCCGACTGCTACGAAGCGCTGAAGGCCCAATACCCGGACTTCGGCGAACTGCTGCAGCGCTTCGCTTCCCTGCAGATCCGCAATCAGGGCACGCTCGGCGGCAACATCGGCAACGCCTCGCCGATCGGTGATTCGCCACCGCTGCTGATCGCCCTCGGCGCGCAGATCGTGCTGTGCAAAGGCGAAACCCGCCGCACGCTGAACCTGGAAGATTACTTCATCGATTACCGCGTCACGGCCCGTCAGGAAAGTGAGTTCATCGAGAAAATCATCGTCCCGCGCGCCAGCGCCGAGCAGTTGTTCCGTGCCTATAAAGTGTCGAAGCGTCTGGACGACGACATTTCCGCGGTCTGCGCCGCGTTCAATCTGCGCGTGGAAAACGGCGTGATCGCCGACGCCCGCGTAGCCTTCGGCGGCATGGCGGCGATCCCGAAACGCGCCGCGCATTGCGAGGCCGTGCTGCTCGGTCAGCCGTTCAATAACTCCGTAATCGAACGCGCCTGCGCTGCACTGGCCGAGGACTTCACGCCGCTGAGCGATTTCCGCGCCAGCAAGGAATATCGCCTGCTCAGCGCGCAGAATCTGCTGCGCAAATACTTCATCGAACTGCAAACACCGCACATCGAGACTCGGGTGACCGCTTATGTCTAACCATCACGGCGTAGAGAAAACTCAAGCTGAACTGGCTGAACTGTTCGCCCGGGACCTGACCACCGGCGTCGGCCGCAGCGTCAAGCACGACAGCGCCGCCAAGCATGTGTCCGGTGAAGCGCAGTACATCGATGATCGTCTGGAATTTCCGAACCAGTTGCACCTGTACGCCCGTCTGTCGGACCGCGCCCACGCGAAAATCCTCAGCATCGACACCCAGCCGTGCTACGCCTTCGACGGCGTGCGCATCGTCATCACCCACGAAGACGTGCCGGGCCTGAAAGACATCGGCCCGTTGCTGCCGGGCGATCCGTTGCTGGCGATCGACGATGTGCAGTTCGTCGGGCAACCGGTGCTCGCCGTCGCGGCGAAAGACCTGGAAACCGCACGTAAAGCGGCGATGGCCGCGATCATCGAATACGAAGACCTGGAGCCAGTGCTCGACGTGGTCGACGCCTTGCGCAAACGCCACTTCGTGCTCGACAGCCACACCCACCAGCGTGGCGATTCTGCGTCCGCTCTGGCCAGCGCCGAACATCGCATCCAAGGCACGCTGCACATCGGCGGACAGGAACACTTTTATCTGGAGACGCAGATCTCCTCGGTGATGCCCACCGAAGACGGCGGCATGATCGTCTACTGCTCGACACAGAACCCCACCGAAGTGCAGAAACTGGTCGCCGAAGTGCTCGATGTGTCGATGAACAAAATCGTCGTCGACATGCGCCGCATGGGCGGTGGTTTCGGCGGCAAGGAAACCCAGGCCGCGAGCCCCGCGTGCCTGTGCGCCGTGGTCGCGCACCTCACCGGCCAGCCGACCAAGATGCGCCTGCCGCGTGTCGAAGACATGCTGATGACTGGCAAGCGCCACCCGTTCTACGTCGAGTATGACGTCGGCTTCGACAGCAGCGGCCGCCTGCACGGGATCAACATGGACCTGGCCGGCAACTGCGGCTGCTCGCCGGACCTGTCGGCGTCCATCGTTGACCGCGCGATGTTCCACTCGGACAACTCCTATTACCTCGGCGATGCGACCATCAACGGTCACCGCTGCAAGACCAACACCGCGTCGAACACCGCTTATCGCGGTTTCGGTGGCCCGCAAGGCATGGTCGCCATCGAAGAAGTGATGGACGCGATTGCCCGCCATCTCAACCTCGACCCGCTGGCGGTGCGCAAGGCCAACTATTACGGCAAGACCGAACGCAACGTCACCCACTACTACCAGACCGTCGAGCACAACATGCTCGAAGAGATGACCGCCGAACTGGAAGCAAGCAGCCAGTACGCCGAGCGTCGCGAAGCGATCCGTCGCTACAACGCCAACAGCCCGATCCTGAAAAAGGGTCTGGCGCTGACCCCGGTGAAATTCGGCATATCCTTCACCGCCAGCTTCCTCAATCAGGCCGGCGCGCTGATCCACATTTACACCGACGGCAGCATCCATCTGAACCACGGCGGCACGGAGATGGGCCAAGGCCTGAACACCAAAGTCGCCCAAGTCGTGGCTGAAGTGTTCCAGGTGGACATCGACCGCGTGCAGATCACCGCGACCAATACCGACAAGGTGCCGAACACCTCGCCGACCGCCGCTTCCAGCGGTGCCGATCTCAACGGTAAAGCGGCGCAGAACGCGGCGGAAACCATCAAGCAACGTCTGGTCGAATTCGCCGCGCGGCATTTCAAGGTCAGTGAAGAAGACGTCGAATTCCGCAACGGCCATGTCCGCGTGCGTGAGCACATTCTGACCTTCGAAGCGCTGATTCAGCAGGCATATTTCAATCAGGTGTCGCTGTCGAGCACCGGCTTCTACAAGACTCCGAAAATCCACTACGACCGCAGTCAGGCCCGTGGTCGTCCGTTCTACTACTTCGCCTTTGGCGCGGCGTGCTGCGAAGTGATCGTCGACACCCTGACCGGCGAGTACAAGATGCTGCGCACCGACATTCTTCACGACGTCGGCGCCTCGCTGAACCCGTCGATCGACATCGGTCAGGTCGAGGGCGGTTTCGTCCAGGGCATGGGCTGGCTGACCATGGAAGAGCTGGTCTGGAACAACAAGGGCAAGCTGATGACCAACGGCCCGGCCAGTTACAAGATCCCCGCAGTGGCGGACATGCCGCTGGACCTGCGGGTGAAGCTGGTGGAAAACCGCAAGAACCCGGAAGACACGGTGTTCCACTCCAAGGCTGTCGGTGAACCGCCGTTCATGCTCGGGATTGCCGCCTGGTGCGCGATCAAGGATGCGGTGGCGAGCCTGGGTGACTACAAGCATCAGCCAAAAATCGACGCACCGGCGACCCCGGAGCGGGTGTTGTGGGGGTGTGAGCAGATGCGCCAGCTCAAAGCGGTGAAAGCCGTTGCGGCTGAAACCGAACTGGCTCCGCTCTAGGACCGAGGCGCGGCCAATCGCTGGCAAGCCAGCTCCCACAGGATTTGAGCTGAGTCCAGATTTTGTGGTCACCACAAATCACTGTGGGAGCTGGCTTGCCAGCGATGAGGCCCGAACAGACAACGATGTTGTAGGGGTGAACAATGTACAACTGGATCGACGCCCTCGCCGACCTGCAGAACCAGGGCGAACCCTGTGTGCTGGTGACGATCATCGAAGAGCTCGGCTCGACGCCACGCAATGCCGGCTCAAAAATGGTCGTCAGCGCCCACCGGATGTTCGACACCATCGGTGGCGGGCACCTGGAATACAAGGCCATGCAGATCGCCCGCGACATGCTCGCCAGCGGCAAGCAGGACACCCATCTGGAGCGTTTCAGCCTCGGCGCCAGCCTCGGCCAGTGCTGCGGCGGCGCGACGGTGTTGCTGTTCGAACCGATGGGCCAGGTGCAGGCGCAAATCGCTGTATTCGGCGCCGGCCACGTCGGTCGCGCCTTGGTGCCGCTGCTCGCCAGCCTGCCCTGCCGGGTGCGCTGGATCGATTCGCGCGAAGCAGAATTCCCTGAGCACATCCCCCACGGCGTGCGTAAAATCGTCAGCGAAGAGCCTGTGGATGAAATCGATGATCTGCCCGCCGGCAGCTATTGCATCGTCATGACTCACAACCATCAGCTTGATCTGGAACTCACCGCCGCCATTCTCAAACGCAACGACTTCGCCTGGTTCGGCCTGATCGGCTCGAAGACCAAACGCGTCAAGTTCGAACATCGCCTGCGTGATCGCGGTTTCGACCCCAGCGTGGTGCAACGCATGCGCTGCCCGATGGGCATCAGCGAAGTCAAAGGCAAACTGCCAGTGGAAATTGCCATCTCCATCGCCGGCGAAATCATCGCCACCTACAACGCCAACTTCGGCCAGCACAGCGCCAGCGCCGAACCGATTGCCCGATTGCTGCCCGCCTCGCGCCGCAGCCAGTCCGCCAAACTCAAAGCCTCAAACTGATTAGAGAACCCTCATGCCTCTGACTCGCAAAGCCTACCGCGCCGCCATACTGCACAGCATTGCCGACCCCGCCGAAGTCGGCATCGAAGCCTCCTACGAATATTTCGAGGACGGCCTGCTGGTGGTCGATGGCGGCAAGATCAGTGCCCTCGGCCACGCCAGCGACCTGCTGCCGACCCTGCCGGCGGACATTGAAATCGAGCATCATCAGGACGCGCTGATCACCCCGGGCTTTATCGACACCCACATTCACCTGCCGCAAACCGGCATGGTCGGCTCCTACGGCGAGCAATTGCTCGACTGGCTCAACACCTACACCTTCCCCTGCGAAAGCCAGTTCGGCGACAAGGCCCACGCCGACGAGGTCGCGGACATTTTCATCAAGGAACTGCTGCGCAACGGCACCACCACCGCACTGGTGTTCGGCAGCGTGCACCCGCAATCGGTGAACTCGTTTTTTGAAGCAGCCGAGAAACTCGACCTGCGGATGATCGCCGGCAAGGTGATGATGGACCGCAACGCCCCGGAGTATCTGGTCGACACCGCCGAATCGAGCTATGTCGAGAGCAAGGCACTGATCGAGCGCTGGCACGGCAAGGGCCGCCTGCACTATGCGGTGACGCCACGCTTCGCGCCGACCAGCACCCCGGAACAACTGACCCTCGCCGGGCAACTGCTGACCGAATACCCGGACTTGTACATGCAGACCCACATCAGCGAGAACCTCAAGGAAATCGAGTGGGTCAAGGAGCTGTTCCCGGAACGCAAAGGTTACCTAGACGTTTACGATCACTATCAGCTGCTCGGCGAACGCTCGGTGTTTGCCCATGGCGTGCACCTGTGCGATGACGAGTGCGCGCGGCTGGCGGAAACCGGTTCGGCGATCTCGTTCTGCCCGACGTCGAACCTGTTCCTCGGCAGCGGCCTGTTCAACCTGCCGATGGCGGAAAAGCACAAGCTCAATGTCGGCCTCGGTACGGACGTTGGCGGCGGCACCAGTTTCTCGCTGCTGCAGACGCTCAACGAAGCGTACAAGGTGATGCAACTGCAGGGCGCGCGGCTGAGCCCGTTCAAATCGCTGTATCTGGCGACGCTGGGCGGTGCGCGGGCGCTGCGTCTGGAGGATAAAATCGGCAACCTGCAACCGGGCTCCGATGCGGATTTCCTGGTGCTGGATTACAACGCTACGCCGCTGCTGAGCTACCGGTTGAAGCAGTCCAATAACATTGCCGAGACGTTGTTTGTTTTGATGACATTGGGCGATGACCGCACGGTGCAGCAGACGTATGCGGCGGGTGCGTTGGTGCATCAGCGTTAAGCTTTCCCAAGGCATAAAAAATCCCCCGGTGGTGTTTACGCCCGGGGGATTTTTTATACCTGTCAGATTGCTATCGCTGGCAAGCCAGCTCCCACAGGGTTTTGTGGGGTTCACCAAATCTGCGATACACCGAGAAACCTGTGGGAGCTGGCTTGCCAGCGATTGGGGCAACTCGGTGTCAGCTCAGAGCTTGGCGCTCGAGCGTCCCGGCTTCTTGGTCTGCAACAAATGCGAGAACACCGCATGCAGGTCATCCGACGCGCCTTCTTCGTCGAGGTTGAGCTTGCTGTCGATGTGATCCATGTGATGCATCATCAGGTTTACCGCCAGTTCACCGTCGCGTTTCTCGATCGCGTCGATCAACTGGGTGTGTTCGTCGTACGAACAGTGCGAACGGTTGCCGCTTTCATACTGGGCAATGATCAGCGAAGTCTGCGAGACCAGGCTGCGCTGGAAACTGATCAACGGCGCGTTCATCGCCGCTTCCGCCAGTTTCAGGTGAAATTCGCCCGAGAGACGAATACCGGCACCGCGATCGCCGCGCGAGAAGCTGTCGCGTTCGTCATTGACCATTTGCCGCAATTCGGCGATCTGCTCGGCCGTGGCGTGCTGCACCGCCAGTTCAGTGATCGCACGCTCGACCAGACGGCGCGCGAGAAACACCTGACGCGCTTCTTCAACGCTCGGACTGGCGACCACCGCGCCACGGTTGGGCCGCAACAACACCACGCCTTCATGGGCCAGACGCGACAGCGCGCGGCGAATGATGGTGCGACTGACCCCGAAGATTTCCCCCAGCGCTTCTTCGCTCAACTTGGTGCCGGGCGCCAGACGCTGCTCGAGGATCGCCTCGAAGATATGCGCGTAGACAATATCGTCCTGGGTTCCGCTGCGCCCGGCTTTGCCTGCTCGCGGTTGTTTCTTGAGGGGTTGCAACTGTTCGTTCATGGGCACTCGGGTCGGAAGAACTGCGGCGAATAGACCGTGACTGTAATACGGCACAGTAGGTCGCTGGCAAGTATCGCGTAAAAAACAGCGCGATTGTACACAATGAATGGTGGCAACACGACTGTACGGCTGTTTGTGCGTTCGGCTGTATTGCAACGATCCCTCGGGTTTGAGTTTAGGCTTGATCGCAGAATCCGCCTTCAACGCTAACCCCCTGTAGGCCTTCGCCTGCTCGCGATAGCGGTAGGTCAGTCAATTAATGGTTGAATGACACAACGCTATCGCGAGCAGGCTCACTCCTACGGGATCTGTGTTGTGGCGGGGATCTCCATTGGTATAAGGAACACCACCGTCATGACTGACGCCACCCACGCCCGCCTGCGTCCCCTCGCCGACACCACACCGTCCGCCATCGTCGCCGGCTTCATTGCGATGATGACCGGTTACACCAGCTCCCTGGTGCTGATGTTCCAGGCCGGGCAAGCGGCGGGCCTGACCAGCGGGCAGATTTCCTCGTGGATCTGGGCGATCTCGATCGGCATGGCGGTGTGCTCGATCGGCCTGTCGCTGCGCTATCGCACGCCGATCACCATCGCCTGGTCGACGCCCGGCGCCGCACTGTTGATTACCAGCCTCGGCGGTGTGAGCTACGGCGAGGCGATCGGTGCCTACATCACCTGCGCAGTGCTGGTGACCCTCTGCGGCTTGACCGGCAGCTTCGAACGGCTGGTGAAGAAGATCCCCGCCTCACTGGCCGCGGCATTGCTGGCCGGCATCCTGTTCAAGATCGGCAGCGAAATCTTCGTCGCCGCGCAGCACCGTACCGGGCTGGTGCTGGGGATGTTCTTCACCTATCTGCTGATCAAACGGCTGTCGCCACGCTATGCGGTACTCGCCGCCCTGTTGGTCGGCACCGCGCTGTCAGGCGCCATGGGCCTGCTCGACTTCAGCGGCTTCCACCTGGAGGTCGCCACCCCGGTCTGGACTACGCCGCACTTTTCACTGGCCGCCACCATCAGCATTGGCATTCCGCTGTTCGTGGTGGCCATGACCTCACAGAACATGCCCGGCGTCGCCGTCCTGCGCGCCGACGGCTACAACGTCCCGGCCTCGCCGCTGATCACCACCACCGGCATCGCCTCGCTGCTGCTGGCCCCGTTCGGCTCGCACGGCATCAACCTTGCCGCCATCAGCGCCGCCATCTGCACCGGCCCGCACGCCCACGAAGATCGCAACAAACGTTATACCGCTGCCGTCTGGTGCGGGATTTTCTACGGGATCGCCGGGGTGTTCGGCGCGACGTTGGCGGCGCTGTTTGCCGCGCTGCCGAAAGAGCTGGTGCTGTCGATTGCTGCATTGGCGCTGTTTGGTTCGATCATCAACGGCCTGAGCATTGCCATGACCGAGGTGAAAGAACGTGAGGCGGCGTTGATTACCTTTATGGTCACGGCGTCGGGGCTGACGTTGTTTTCGATTGGGTCGGCGTTTTGGGGGATTGTGGCGGGGGTTTTGACTTTATTGATCTTGAATTGGCGCAAAGCTTAAGGTCAAAAGCCCCTCACCCTAGCCCTCTCCCCGGGGGAGAGGGGACTGACCGAGGTGTCTGGAAGACATACGCCGAGATGGGATACCGAGTCGAACTCAAATTTTGCAAAGCCCATAAATCGGCTCCCTCTCCAAGGGGAGAGGGCTGGGGTGAGGGGCAGCTCCACCGCAGATCCCGAACCGAACCCCCAAACCCCAGACGAAAAAAAACGGCGACCCTCAGGCCGCCGTTCTTTTCAGTATCACTTGGCCGCGTTGATCGGCTTTTCCGGATACCACACGTCCAGCAACGGGCTGACTTCGTACTTGGTCAGCTCGGAGCGGTTTTTCAGCCAGGCTTCAACGGCAGCGCGCTGCTCTTCGTTGACCGAACCACGCTTCTGCAGGCATACCAGACCGAAGTCATCGCCGCCGACATAACCCAGACCGTTGGCTTCCATGGCTTCTTTGATGAATGCTTCGAGGAAAGCGTCAATGGCTTCTTCGGACAAGTCTTCTTTGAAGTCCAGGTTCAGTTCGAAACCCAGCTCTTGAAATTCATCAACGCACAGTTTTTTGCGCAGACGCTGGGAACGGTTAGTCGCCATTGGAACAATCCTCTTAAGTAATAACGGCCGGCACTTTACCAGTTTAAGCCGGCGATTGCCCGACTCTCTGGCCTCTGTGGCCGACCGCCTGTAAAAAATAACGATTTGCAACGCCCCGACAAGGCACAAGCTGTTACAGCTTGGGGCATAATGCCGACACTTTCATGACCACTGAGGGCTTTTTCATCCATGCCCTCGTTATTTTCCCCCTCGGCTGTAGGGTTTTATTTCATATGATCAAATCGTTGCGTCCATTGCTTCTCGCCGGCCTTCTTCTGCCGCTGGCCCTGCCTGTTTCCGCTGCCACCATCAACACCGCCCTTACCCCCAACGTCGAAAAAGCCCTCAAGGCCAGCAAATTGCAGCCCAGCGCCCTGTCGCTGGTGATGGTGCCGCTGGAAGGCCCGGGCACGCCGACCGTGTTCAACGCCGACGTGTCGGTGAACCCGGCTTCGACGATGAAACTGGTGACCACTTATGCGGCGCTGGAAATGCTCGGCCCCAACCACCAGTGGAAAACCGAGTTCTACACCGACGGCGACCTGAGCGGCGGCATTCTCAACGGCAACCTCTACCTCAAGGGCGGCGGCGATCCAAAGCTGAACATGGAAAAGCTCTGGCTGCTGATGCGCGACCTGCGCGCCAACGGCGTGACCCAGATCACCGGTGATCTGGTGCTCGACCGCAACTTCTTCATTCAGCCGCAACTGCCGGAATTCAACGACGATGGCAATGACGACAACAAGCCGTTCCTGGTCAAGCCGGACTCGTTGCTGGTCAACCTCAAGGCGCTGCGCTTCGTCGCGCGCAACGACGGTGGCCGTGTGCTGATTTCGGTTGAACCGCCGATCGCCAGCATCCATATCCAGAACACCGTCAAGGCGCTGCCGTCCAAGCAGTGCACCGGCGGCGTGCGTTACAACCCGGTGCCGCAGGCTGACGGCAGCGTCAACGTGACCGTCGCCGGGCAGTTGGGCGAAGGCTGCAGCTCGCAGACCTACCTGTCGCTGCTCGACCACGCGACCTACACCGCAGGTGCCGTGCGCGCGATCTGGAAAGAACTGGGTGGCAGCATTCAGGGCCAGGATCGTCTCGCTTCAACGCCGAGCAATGCCAAGCTGCTGGCGCGCGCCTACTCGCCGGACCTCGCCGAGATCATCCGCGACATCAACAAATACAGTAACAACACCATGGCCCAGCAGCTGTTCCTCAGCCTCGGCCAGCGTTTCCGCAACGAAGCCGACGGTGACGACGCCAAAGCCGCGCAACGTGTAGTACGCCAGTGGCTGGCGAAGAAGGGCATCACCGCGCCGCATCTGGTGATGGAGAACGGCTCCGGCCTGTCCCGCGCCGAACGCGTCAGCGCCCGTGAAATGGCAAGCATGCTGCAAGCCGCATGGCACAGCCCGTATGCCGCCGAATACATCAGCTCGATGCCGATCGCCGGTACCGACGGCACCATGCGCAAACGCCTGAAGACCACCGCCATGCGCGGTGAAGCGCACATCAAGACCGGTACGTTGAACACCGTGCGGGCGATTGCCGGGTTCAGCAGGGATGTGAATGGCAACACCTGGGCGGTGGTGGCGATCCTGAATGACAAGGCACCGTTCGGCGCATCGTCGGTGCTCGATCAGGTGCTGCTGGACCTTTACAAACAGCCGAAACTGCCGCAGACCGCTTCGGTCCTCTGACAAACACATAACCCCTTGTAGGCCTTCGCCTGCTCGCGATAGCGGTGTATCAGTCACTGATATGTATCTGGACTGACGCTATCGCGAGCAGGCGAAGGCCTACAGGGGGTCTGTGTAATCGGCTGAGTTCATCTGCCGCTCAACCCGATCCCGACCGTTCTGCTTCGCTGCATACACGCCCGAGTCTGCCCTCAGCAGCAACGCATCCGCGCCCTCCCCCGGTCGCCAGCTGGCAATGCCGAAACTCGCCGTGACCACGCCAACCACATCCACCGGCGCACTGCGCAGGCCTTCCCACAGCTCCATGGCCAGCATGTAAGCGTGTTCACCATCAATGTCCGGGCACAACACCATGAATTCTTCGCCACCCAAGCGGCAGAACACATCGGTGCGGCGCAGGCGATGGCCAATCCGTTCGCACACCGCTTGCAACACCCGGTCGCCGACGGCGTGGCCGTAGTGGTCGTTGATCCGTTTGAAGTGGTCGATGTCGAGCATGATCACCGACAATTCGCCACCGCCGCGCTCGACCCGCGCCATTTCAGTGGTCAGGCGCTCCTGGAAGTAGCGGCGGTTGTGAATGCCGGTCAGCGAGTCGGTGATCGACAATGCGCGCAGTTCTTCTTCTACGCGTTTGAGGTCGGAGATGTCCGAGATGTAGCCGTGCCACAACACGCCCCCGCCCGGCTGCTCCTCCGGCGTCGCTTCACCGCGCACCCAGCGCAGGCCGCGCTCGGGCAGTTGTACGCGGTATTCCTCGCGCCACGGACTGAGGCTTTCGGCCGAGGCGCGGATTGACGAGCGTACGCGGGTCACGTCTTGCGGATGAATCCGGGTGAAAATCGCCTCGGCGTTGAACAGCAGCACGTCCGGCTCCAGCTCGTAGATCTCGCGGATACCGTCGCTGGCATAGATCACGCTGAAGCGCCCATCAAATTCCATCTTGAACTGGTAGATGCCTCCGGGCACATGGGCGCTGAGCTTCTTTAGCAGCACATCGCGCGCCGCCAGCACTTCGTGCACGCGTTTGCGCTCGGTGATGTCGATGCAGATCGCCAGATGTCCGACCCACAAACCCTGCTCATCGAGCACTGGGGTGGCGAGCATGTTGACCGGCAGGTGACTGCCGTCGCTGCGCACCAGCGTCCATTCGCGGGCCTCGTGACCGCCGACTTCGCCGCCCTCGACCAACATTGCATGACAGGTCGGAATGCTTTTGCCGTAGCGCGCACTCAGCTCGGCCGCGCGGGCGGCCAGTTCGCGGGGCAGGTGCAGGTTTTCCAGGGTCATGCGCCCGACGACTTCGCTACTGCTGTAGCCGAGCATCTGCTCGGCGCCGGGGTTGAACGTATTGATCACACCGCGCAAGTCCGTGGCGATGATTGCCACCTGGGTCGCTGCGTTGAGCACGCCGCGCAGCTGGCCGTGGGTGCCGCGCAGTTCCTGTTCGCTGGCATGCAGCTCCTGGGTGCGCAGTTCAACCAGACGCAAGGCGCGCTGGCGCTGGCTGACCAGCACATAAAGCAGCGCGCTGAGCAAAAGACTGAGCAAGCTGCCCAGCACAACCACGCTGCTGACCGACGAGTGATTAGCCTGCATGAATCCTTCGCTCGGCAGGATATCGACCTGATAGTCGTGGTCGGCCATGCGCACCAGTCGCGTGGCCGCCAGATCGCTCGGCGCCGCTTGATTGCTCGACTCGAACAACACCTCATGCTGGTCATGGGTCGACAGATCGATAATGCGCACCGAGAGATAATCATGCAGCGCATCCGGCAAGCCGTCGGCGAGCAACTGGCGCATGCTGATCACCGCCATCACATAGCCGAACGGCTGTGCCTCGTCTGGGCGAATCACCGGTGCCAGCAGCAACACCCCGCGCGCATACGACGGTTCTATCCCGACCAGATGCATCGGTTGCGACACCACCAGGCTGCGCAGCCGGTCGGCACGTTGCAGGGTTTCGCGGCGCAATGGCTGAGCGAGCAAGTCATAGCCCAGCGGCGCCGGCAGGCGACTCTGCGTCTGGGTGTACAGCACCGGCACGTATTCATCGCGCGGCGCGGCCAGTTGCAGTTCGCCGTTTGCGTCCAGTTCGCGGATGTTGAACGTGCTCAGGCCATCAACACGCACACGCTGCTCGAACAGCGCACGTTCGGCGCCGCTGATTCTGGGGGCATAGGTATAGGCTTGGGTGCGCAGCAATAACGGTCGGGAGTAACCGTCGAATTCGGCGCGGGACACTGATTCGGAATTGGCGAAGAACCGCCGCAGGCTATCGAGGCGTTGTTCCTGATCCTGAAAGCGCTCTTCGATACGGCTGTAGCGCTCGTTGGCGAGCAACTGGAAGCGCTGACGCAGTTGTTGCTGAAACTGGTTGTAACTAGCCCAGGCGAGCAACCCCGTGAGAATTCCGCCGGCGAGCAATACCAGCATCGCGACCAGCCAGGCCGAGACGTCTTCACTGATAAAGCCCAGTATCTTCGGGCGCACGGGGTGCAACGACATAAAGACCACTCACTGCGCGAGCATTACGGGAAAACCCCATTGACCGTGTGTGAGTTATAGCTATTAGCCACTAATTTAGCTAGCGCGGGCGGATCCACGGAGCCTTTTAAAATCAAGGCTCTGAGGATCCAATCCCGGCAGGTGTCAACGAGCCGTGATTTTCCAGGCGCGGTGGATCCTGGTATTGCGGGCGAAATCCGGATCAATGGTCTGCGCACTGATTTCCTCGACCGCGTAACGCTCGGCGAGGTTGTCCTCCAACTGGAACTTGCGGAAGTTGTTGGAGAAATACAGCACGCCACCGGGTGCCAGACGCGCCATGGCCAAGTCGATCAACTGCACCTGATCACGCTGCACGTCGAAGATGCCTTCCATGCGTTTGGAGTTGGAGAAGGTCGGCGGGTCGATGAAGATCAGGTCGTACTCGTCACGGCTGCTTTCCAGCCAGGCCATCACGTCGCCCTGCTCCAGACGGTTCTTGTCCGAGAAACCGTTCAGCGACAGGTTGCGGCGTGCCCAGTCCAGATAGGTTTTCGACAGGTCGACGCTGGTGGTGCTGCGCGCCCCGCCCTTGGCCGCGTGCACGCTGGCGGTCGCGGTGTAGCAGAACAGATTGAGGAAGCGCTTGCCGGCGGCCTCTTTCTGAATGCGCATGCGCATCGGCCGGTGGTCGAGGAACAGACCGGTGTCGAGGTAGTCGGTGAGGTTGACCAGCAGCTTCACCCCGCCTTCATTGACCTCGACAAACTTGCCCTGTGCGGCCTGACGCTCGTACTGTTTGGTGCCGCTTTGACGTTCGCGACGCTTGACCACCACGCGGCTCTTGTCGACGTTCAGCGCCTGCGGAATTGCTGCCAGCGCGTCGAACATGCGCGCCGAGGCCTTTTCGGGATCGATGGATTTCGGCGCGGCGTATTCCTGAACGTGCACCCAGTCGTGGTACAGATCGATCGCCATGGCATACTCAGGCATGTCGGCATCGTAGACACGGTAGCAATCGATGCCTTCGCGCTTGACCCACTTGCCCATGGCCTTGAGGTTTTTCTGCAGGCGGTTGGCGAACATCTGCCCGCCTTCGCTCAAGCGCGGCTGTTCGATCACCGGTGCCGGGGCTGGGGTCGGCTTGATCGGGTTGCCGTTCTTGTTGAACTTACGTTCCTGCGGCTCGTCCGGGGTCTGATCGTAGGCCGCTTGCTCACGCTCGGCCTGACGTTGTTCCGGGGTCCGCCGCTCGCCAGTGACGAACTGGTCCGGCAGGACCTTGATCAGCAGCAGCTTGCACGGCAGCGCGCCGTTCCAGAACGAGTACTGTTTGTGGCTGCGAATGCCCATGCGCTTGCCCAGGTCCGGAGCACCGGTGAACACCGCCGCTTCCCAGTTCAGGCAGGCCTGACGCAGACGCTCGCCGAGGTTCTGGTAGAGGTACAACAGGCTGGCTTCGTCACCCAAACGCTCGCCGTACGGCGGGTTGCAAATGACCAGGCCTTTCTGGTTCTGGTCCGGACGCGGTTCGAAGGTCGCGACTTCACCCTGGTAGATCTTGATCCACTCGCTCAGACCGGCGCGCTCAACGTTATTGCGGCCCGGCTGGATCAAGCGCGGATCGGCTTCGTAACCGCGAATCCACAGCGGTGGCTTGGCCAGACCGGCAGCGGCGCGTTCAACGGCTTCTTCGTGGAGTTTTTTCCACAACGCCGGAACGTGGCCAAGCCAGGCGGTGAAGCCCCACTGCTCACGGCGCAGGTTGGGTGCCATGTCGGCGGCGATCATCGCCGCTTCGACGAGGAACGTACCAACACCGCACATCGGGTCAGCCAGTGCGCCGCCCTCGGCAGCAATGCGCGGCCAGCCGGAACGAATGAGGATTGCGGCCGCGAGGTTTTCCTTCAGCGGCGCCGCGCCCTGCTGCAAGCGATAGCCGCGCTGGTGCAGGCTGTGGCCGGAGAGGTCGAGGGAGAGGATCGCTTCGCCGCGATCCAGACGCAGGTGAATGCGCAGGTCCGGATTGAGCTTGTCGATCGACGGGCGGTCGCCCTGCGGCGTGCGCAGTTTGTCGACGATCGCATCTTTGACTTTCAAGGCGCCGAAGTGGGTGTTGTCGATGCCCGAGCCGTGGCCGCTGAATTCGACGGCCAGGGTGCCGTCGCTGAGCATGTGGTCCTGCCAGTCAATGTCGAGCACGCCGTGGTACAGGTCTTCAGCGTCTTTCATCGGGAAGCGCTTGAGCACCAGCAACACGCGGTTGGCCAGACGCGACCAGAGGCACAGGCGATAGGCGGTTTCCATGGTCGCCATGCCACGCACGGCGGAAGTGTGCTCGCGCGCTTCTTCAAGGCCAAGCCCGACGGCTTCCTCGATGAGCAGGCCTTCAAGGCCTTTGGGGCAAGTGAGGAAGAGTTCGAAACGGTCGGACATTGTGATTTCCAAAGCCTTTGGCTAGTGGACCGGCAACGCATTGCCGATCCGGTTTTCAATCAGGCGCTTTTCTGAAAGAGCGCCCGCGTGGCACGAAGGTGTGCCGTTCCATCCCCGCTGCTCGGGTTAAAAGAGCTTAGATGCCGGGACAGATAAAAAAGTTGAGGCAACAAAATGTCTTGAAGTGACCCTTCGTCGCTTAGTACCTGAGCGCAAACGTGGGTCATTCTCACTAAAGAATTAACCCCATCATCCAGCGCGGCGCCGATCATACCGGGGTTTGCTCAACAAACGTTCAATTAATACACGGTTACTTATTGCCATAGCATCCTTTCCGTTACGTGCTTATGACAAAACGGTCATTCCCTCGCTGTGACTCATTGGTTAGAACTGCATACAGGTTGACGTCGCAACGGCGTCAACACCTTGGCTCGCCACGCCGGCAGCGAGCCGCACCATGGCAGGTTTTTTCTGCCAGACCTCAATTGAGGTCAACGCGACACTACAGTCAACAAGTGAGGGAAACACCCTATGAGAAGACTTAAGCGTGATCCGTTGGAAAGAGCGTTTTTGCGCGGATATCAATATGGCGTTGGTGGCAAATCCCGTGAGCTTTGCCCATTTACTCTACCGTCGGTACGTCAAGCCTGGATCAACGGCTGGCGAGAAGGACGCGGCGACAACTGGGACGGTATGACCGGCACTGCGGGAATCCACAGACTCAACGAACTTCACGCCGTCGGCTGACACAGGGCATTTATTCCGACACGACAATCTGAATATGTAACGAATTAACCACGCACGTCCCTCCCGGACGGCGGGCTACGGCCCAGGGGCTCCCTCGAGGAGCCCTTTTTATTGCCTGAAAAGCGGCTTGTGCCTCACATAAAAACCTGTAGGAGTGAGCCTGCTCGCGATAGCGGCCTACCGGTCACTCATCAAGTGACTGAAAGAACGCTATCGCGAGCAGGCTCACTCCTACAGGGGGGACGGGTGTGTCAGATGGCTCAGCGCAACGCGGCGATGGCGTCGACCGCTTCGCGAATCAGCGCCGGGCCTTTATAGATGAAGCCCGAATAAATCTGCACCAGGCTGGCACCGGCCTCGATCTTCTCGGCCGCGTGCTTGCCTTCGGTGATCCCACCGGCGGCGATGATCGGCAAACGCCCGGCCAGCTCACCCGCCAGCACCTTCACGGTGTGGGTGCTTTTCTCGCGCACCGGTGCGCCGGACAGACCGCCCGCCTCGTCGCCATGCTCCATGCCTTCAACGCCCACCCGGCTGAGGGTGGTGTTGGTGGCGATCACCGCGTCCATGCCGGTTTCGATCAGCGCCTGCGCCACCTGCACGGTTTCTTCGTCGGTCATGTCCGGGGCGATCTTGATTGCCAGCGGCACGTGCTTGCCGTGGCGCAGCGCCAGTTCGGCGCGGCGCGTGGCCAGGTCCGCGAGCAACTGCTTGAGCGAATCACCGAACTGCAGGCTGCGCAGGCCCGGGGTGTTTGGCGAGCTGACGTTGACCGTCACATAGCTGGCGTGAGCATAGACCTTGTCGAGGCAGATCAGGTAATCGTCGACTGCACGCTCGACCGGGGTGTCGAAGTTCTTGCCGATGTTGATGCCCAGCACGCCCTGGTATTTCGCAGCAGCGACGCGCGCCAGCAGGTTGTCGACGCCGAGGTTGTTGAAGCCCATGCGGTTGATGATTGCCTCGGCTTCCGGCAAGCGGAAAATCCGTGGTTTCGGATTACCCGGCTGCGGACGCGGAGTCACGGTGCCGATTTCGACAAAGCCAAAGCCCAGTTGCGCAAAACCATCGATGGCCGCGCCGTTCTTGTCCAGCCCGGCCGCCAGCCCCACCGGGTTGGGAAACTCCAGGCCCATGACGGTTACGGGCACCTGCGCCGGCGCCTTGCAGAGCAAGCCGTTGAGGCCCAAACGTCCACCCGCGCCGATCAGATCCAGCGACAGATCGTGGGAGGTTTCCGGGGAAAGTTTGAACAACAGCTGACGGGCCAGGGTGTACATGGGCGGCGATGACTCGGGCGGCGAAAAGAGGCGGCGATTATAGCCGGGCATGGCCCTGCGGCGCGAGGCGCACGCGCAAATCGCGCCGGTGGCATATGCCTTGCACTTCCCCGGTTATCAACTCGCCGGCCAATGACGACCGGCGAGCGCGGACAATGGCGTCGTCTACGGGATTTGCCTGGGCAAAGTCCGCGGCGGCGCTTTTTTTTCGAGGTGGCGATGTATGAATGAACTGACGGTCGGGCCGCTGGCCTGGGTCAATGGCAGCGATGCGCCGGAAAAGAGCGCGATCAACCTCGGCTTCATGGCCCTGAGCGACTGCGCCTCGGTCGTCGTCGCGGCCACGCAGGGCTTTGCCCAGCCCTACGGCCTGACCCTGAACCTCAAGCGCCAAGCCTCTTGGGCCAACCTGCGCGACAAACTGGTCAGCGGCGAACTCGACGCCGCGCACAGCCTGTACGGGCTGATCTACGCCGTGCACCTGGGCATCGGCGGCGTCGCGCCGACCGACATGGCCGTGCTGATGGGCCTCAACCAGAACGGCCAGAGCCTGAACCTCTCGCGCGGTCTGCAAAACCTCGGCGTGAACAGTCCTGAAGCGCTCGACCGCCACGTGCACCAAAGCCGCGCAAAACTGACCTTCGCCCAGACCTTCCCCACCGGCACCCATGCGATGTGGCTGTATTACTGGCTGGCAAGTCAGGGCATCCATCCGTTGCAGGATGTCGACAGTGTGGTGGTGCCGCCGCCGCAAATGGTCGCGCACCTGCAAGCCGGGCGCATCGACGGTTTTTGCGTCGGCGAGCCGTGGGCCGCCAGCGCGGTGCAGCAGGACCTCGGTTTCACCCTCGCCACCAGCCAGACCATCTGGCCCGATCACCCGGAAAAGGTCCTCGGTTGCACCCGTGAATTCGTCGAGCAGTACCCGAATACCGCGCGGGCATTGGTGATGGCGATTCTCGAGGCCAGCCGCTTCATCGAAGCCAGCCCGGAAAATCGCCGCAGCACCGCGCACCTGCTCAGCGCGACGGAATACCTCGATGCGCCGGTGGCGTGCATCGAACCGCGTTTTCTCGGCGACTATGCCGACGGCCTCGGCAATCGCTGGCAAGACCCGCACGCGCTGCGCTTTCATGGCAATGGCGAAGTCAACTTGCCGTACCTCTCCGATGGCATGTGGTTCATGACCCAGTTCCGCCGATGGGGCTTGTTGCGGAGCGACCCGGACTACCTCGCCGTGGCCCGTCAGGTTCAGCAACTGCAGCTGTATCGCGATGCCGCAACGGCGGTTGGCGTGGCCGCCTGGGGCACCGACATGCGCAGCAGCCAGTTGCTTGATGGCAAGGTCTGGGACGGCAGCGATCCGGCCGGCTACGCGCGCAGCTTCAAGCTGCACGCGCTGAACGACGACGCTCCCCTGCTTGCCCAGCGCTGACCGGAGGCCGCGAACATGTTGCGTATTCTGCTGATCAACGACACCGCGAAAAAAGTCGGCCGTCTCAAGGCGGCATTGACCGAGGCTGGTTTCGAGGTGATCGACGAGTCCGGCCTGACCATCGACCTGCCCTCACGCGTCGAAACGGTGCGCCCGGACGTGATCCTGATCGATACCGAGTCACCGAGCCGCGATGTGATGGAGCAAGTGGTGCTGGTCAGCCGCGACCAGCCACGGCCGATCGTGATGTTTACCGACGAGCATGACCCGACGGTGATGCGCCAGGCGATCAAGTCCGGGGTCAGCGCCTACATCGTCGAGGGCATCCACGCTCAGCGCCTGCAGCCGATTCTGGATGTGGCGATGGCACGCTTCGAAAGCGACCAGGCCTTGCGCGCGCAGTTGCAGGCGCGGGATCAGCAACTGGCCGAGCGCAAGCGCATCGAACTGGCCAAGGGCTTGTTGATGAAGATGAAGAATTGCAATGAAGAAGAGGCCTACACGCTGATGCGACGCCAGGCCATGAGCCGGCAGCAGAAGCTGATACAGGTGGCAGAGCAGATCATTGCCATGAGCGAGTTGCTCGGCTGACTGATCGTTCCCACGCTCTGCGTGGGAATGCATCCCGTGACGCTCTGCGTCACCTCGCAAGAGCGGACGCGGAGCGTCCATGGCGGCATTCCCACGCGGAGCATGGGAACGATCTGAATTCCCCTGTGGGAGCGAGCCTGCTCGCGAAGGATGCACCTCGGTCTTCGATTGTTGGCACAAATCTCGCTAAGCATTCCCTCAGGTAACCAACGGCGGTTGCCCCACCCACGACAAAGACGTCGCTCACCCCATTCGCCCTTTTGCGAATCCGGTAGCGGCGTTTTTGCGTTTTGGCCCCACAGACCGGGGCCGGTGGTGCGGCCGTGCAGGCGCTCCACCTGCTGTGCATGACTCCCGAGACTCTTATCAGCTGAGGTGCGCGATGAATTCAAGCTTCTGGAAATCCGGCCACACCCCGACCCTGTTCGCGGCCTTTCTGTATTTCGACCTGAGCTTCATGGTCTGGTACCTGCTCGGCCCGCTGGCGGTGCAGATTGCCACCGACCTGCAACTGACCACCCAACAACGCGGCCTGGTCGTCGCCACGCCGATTCTCGCCGGCGCGGTGCTGCGCTTCGCCATGGGCATGCTGGCTGATCGGCTGTCGCCGAAGACTGCCGGGCTGATCGGTCAGGTCATCGTCATCTGCGCGTTGTTCGGTGCGTGGAAACTCGGTATTCACAGTTACGAGCAGGCGCTGATCCTCGGCCTCTTCCTCGGCATGGCCGGCGCGTCGTTTGCCGTGGCCCTGCCGCTGGCCTCGCAATGGTACCCGCCAGAGCATCAAGGCAAAGCCATGGGCATTGCCGGTGCGGGCAACTCCGGCACGGTGTTCGCCGCCCTACTGGCGCCCGTGATTGCCGCCGCGTTCGGTTGGAGCAATGTCTTTGGCTTTGCGCTGATCCCGTTGATCCTGACGTTGGTGCTGTTCGCCTTGCTGGCGAAAAACGCCCCGCAGCGGCCGAAACCAAAAGCCATGGCCGATTACTTCAAAGCCCTCGGCGACCGCGACAGCTGGTGGTTCATGTTTTTCTACAGCGTGACCTTCGGCGGCTTCATCGGCCTGGCCAGCGCCCTGCCCGGCTACTTCAACGATCAATACGGTTTGAGCCCGGTCACCGCCGGTTACTACACCGCCGCCTGCGTGTTCGGCGGCAGCCTGATGCGCCCACTGGGTGGTGCGCTGGCCGATCGCTTCGGTGGCATCCGCACCTTGCTGGCGATGTACACCGTCGCCGCCATCTGCATCGCTGCCGTCGGCTTCAATCTGCCAAGTTCCTACGCGGCGCTGGCGCTTTTCGTCTGCACCATGCTCGGTCTGGGCGCCGGCAACGGTGCGGTTTTTCAACTGGTGCCGCAGCGCTTTCGTCTGGAAATCGGTGTGATGACCGGGTTGATCGGCATGGCCGGCGGCATCGGCGGTTTTGCTTTGGCGGCCGGCATGGGCGCGATCAAACAGAGCACCGGCAGCTATCAACTGGCGCTGTGGTTGTTCGCCAGCCTCGGCGTCCTGGCATGGTTTGGCCTGCATGGCGTCAAGCGTCGCTGGAGGACCACCTGGGGCTCGGCAGCGGTAACGGCGGCGCGGGTCTGAGGCGTCGATGGCTCTGCAACTGAGCTTTGCCGAAGCCAGCGCCACCGGCCCGCGCGCGGAAAACCAGGACGCGCTGCGTTCGGTGACGCCGGCGCCAGCGCTGGCCGCAAGCAAAGGCTATCTGTTCGCCATCGCCGACGGCGTCAGCCAGTGCGCCGATGGCGGCCTCGCCGCGCGTTCGACCTTGCAGGCGCTGGCGCTGGACTACTACGCCACGCCGGAAACCTGGAGCGTGGCGCAAGCGCTGGATCGTCTGTTGCTCGCGCAAAACCGCTGGCTGCAGGCCAATGGCGGCGGGCAACCGCTGCTGACCACGGTCAGTGCGCTGGTGCTGCGCGGGCGGCGCTTCACCCTCGCCCACGTCGGCGATTGCCGGGTGTATCGCTGGCACGCCGACACGTTGCAGCGCATCTCCGAGGATCACGTCTGGGACCAGCCGGGTATGCAACATGTCCTCAAGCGGGCGCTGGGACTGGACCAGCACCTGGTGCTGGATTTTCTCGATGGTGAACTGCAGGAAGGCGAAAGCTTCGTGCTGCTCAGCGATGGCGTCTGGTCGACGCTGGGCGATACCGCAATCGCCGCGATTCTGCGTGATCAACCGGATCTGACGAACGCCGCACAAACGCTGATCAACGCCGCACATCTGGCCGGTAGTCAGGACAACGCCAGCGCCTTGCTGGTGCGCGTCGATGCGCTCGGTGAGTCGAGCATTGGCGATGCCTTGATTCATCTGCAGCAATGGCCTTTGCCGCCGCCACTCAAACCGGGTCAGTCATTCGAAGGCTGGCAGGTGCAAGGCATTGTTGCGCAGAGCCAGCAATCCTTGCTGTATCGGGTCGCCGATGGCCAGGGCCAGTCGTGGCTGTTGAAAACCCTGCCGGCGCGCCTGGCGGACGACCCGCAGGCCGGGCAAGCGCTGCTGTCCGAAGAATGGTTTCTGCGGCGCGTCGCCGGTCGGCACTTCCCTGAAGTGCATGCCTGCCCGCAGCGCCAGCATCTGTATTACGTGATGCGCGAATACCCGGGAACGACCCTCGCCCAATTGTTTCAACAACACGGCCAGTTGCCGCTGGCGCAGTGGCAGGACATCGCCGAGCGCTTGCTGCGCGCGGTCGGCCTGCTGCACCGACGGCAGATTCTGCACCGCGACATCAAACCGGAAAACCTGCATTGGGGCGATGACGGCGAATTGCGTCTGCTGGACTTTGGCCTCGCCTACTGCCCCGGTCTGTCGCAGGACGCGCCGTCGACGTTGCCGGGAACCCCCAGCTTCATTGCCCCGGAAGCCTTTCGCGGGGATTTGCCAAGCGTGCAGCAGGATCTCTATTCGGTCGGCGTGACCCTGTATTACCTGCTCACCGGGCATTTTCCCTACGGCGAGATCGAAGCGTTTCAGCGGCCGCGATTTGGCGTGCCGGTAAGCGCCAGTCGGTTTCGCCCGGATCTGCCGGAATGGCTGGCGCAGAGTCTGGAGCGCGGCGTCGCGGCCGATCCGCAGCAGCGCTTTGAAACGGCGGAAGAATGGTTGCTGCTGCTGGAACAGGGCGAGCGGCGCAGTTTGAGTGTGCGGCCCAGACCTTTGCTGGAGCGGGAGCCGTTGAAGGTCTGGCGGACCATAGCGCTGGTGGCGTTGTTGGGGAATGTGGTGCTGCTTGTATTGCTGTTCCACAGTTGAACCGCGCCGCGACTATCGCGAGCAGGCTCACTCCTACAATTTGAAATGCGTTCCCCTGTAGGAGTGAGCCTGCTCGCGATGACGCCAGTTCCGCCACCGCAGATCCTCCAGTTGAATGCGCCACGAACGAGCAACACGCCTCCAATCGGTGCAAAAACCACCCTTCATTTTCAACCGATCCCCAATAAACCGGCCATTTCCCAAGTTGGCACAACCACTGCATTACTCGTCTCAACACACACATAAAGCCCAACCTTCAACGACGAAGGCTGGGCTCCCCGAGAGAACGGGACCAGGACAAAGGCGTCCTCGCTAGGCAACTAGCGGGACGCCTTTTTTTGTTTGCGCAAAATTTGTCGAGCACGGCCCGACGGCCCACCAGAGGCCCGCCGCAGCTCCCCGGAGAACCTGATGAAAAAACTCAAACTGGTGATGATCGGCAATGGCATGGCCGGGGTTCGCACCCTCGAAGAACTGCTGAAACTGAGCAACGAGCTGTACGACATCACGGTCTTCGGCGCCGAACCGCACACCAACTACAACCGCATCCTGCTGTCGCCCGTGCTCGCCGGTGAGCAGACCTTCGAAGAGATCGTGCTCAACGACCTCGACTGGTACCTGGAAAACAACATCAAGCTGCTGCTCAACCGCAAAGTGGTGGAGATCGACCGGGTCAAGCGCCGGGTGATCGCCGAGGACGGCAGCGAAGCCGAGTATGATCGCCTGCTGATCGCCACCGGCTCGACGCCGTTCATCCTGCCGATCCCCGGCAACACCCTGCAGGGCGTGATCGGTTACCGCGACATTGCCGACACCCAGGCGATGATCGACACCGCCAAAACCCATAAGCACGCCGTGGTCATCGGCGGCGGCCTGCTCGGCCTCGAAGCGGCCAACGGCCTGATGCTGCGCGGCATGCACGTCACCGTGGTGCATCTCGGTGAATGGCTGCTGGAACGGCAACTGGACAAGACCAGCGGCCAGCTTCTGCAATCGGCGCTGGAATCGCGCGGGCTGCACTTTCGCCTGTGCGAACAGACCCAGGCCTTGCACGACGCCGGCAATGGCCGGGTCGGCTCGGTGCAGTTCAAGAACGGCGACATCATCCCGGCCGATCTGGTGGTCATGGCGGCCGGCATTCGCCCCAACACCGAACTGGCGGAAAAGGCCGGCATCCCGTGCAACCGCGGGATTCTGGTCAACGACACCCTGCAAACCTACGACCCGCGTATCTACGCGATCGGCGAATGCGCCAGCCACCGCGGCATCGCCTACGGTCTGGTCGCGCCGCTGTTCGAACAGGCCAAGGTGTGCGCCAACCACCTCGCGCAATTGGGTTTCGCCCGTTATCAGGGCTCAGTGACCTCGACCAAACTCAAAGTCACCGGCATCGACCTGTTCTCCGCTGGCGACTTCATGGGCGGCGAAGGCACCGAGACCATCACCCTCTCCGACCCGATCGGCGGCGTGTACAAAAAACTGGTAATCAAGGACGACGTGCTTGTCGGCGCCTGTCTGTACGGCGATACGGCAGACGGCGGTTGGTATTTCCGGCAGATTCGTGAGAATCACGCCATCGGTGAGATCCGCGACCACTTGATGTTCGGCGAAAACGCTTTAGGCGACGTAGGACATCAAGGCCAGGACAAAGCCATGGTCATGGCCGACAGCGCCGAAGTCTGCGGTTGCAACGGCGTGTGCAAAGGCACCATCGTCAAGGCGATTCAGGAACACGGCCTGTTCAGCGTCGACGAAGTGAAGAAACACACCAAGGCTGCCAGCTCCTGCGGTTCCTGCGCCGGCCTGGTCGAGCAGATCCTCATCAATACCGTCGGCGGCGCGGCGGACGTCAAACCGAAAAGCGAAAAAGCCATTTGCGGGTGCAGCGACCTCAACCACGGGCAGATTCGTCAGGCGATTCGCCAGGAGCACCTGCTGACCATCGCCGACACCATGAGCTACCTGAACTGGCGCACGCCCAACGGCTGTGCGACCTGCCGCCCGGCGCTCAACTACTATCTGATTTCCACCTGGCCGGGCGAAGCCAAGGACGATCCGCAATCGCGCCTGATCAACGAACGCGCCCACGCCAACATTCAAAAGGACGGCACTTATTCGGTGGTGCCACGGATGTGGGGCGGCGTGACAAATCCTTCGGAGCTGCGGCGCATCGCTGACGTCGCCGACAAATATCAGGTGCCGATGGTCAAGGTCACCGGCGGCCAGCGCATCGATTTGCTGGGGATCAAAAAGCAGGACCTGCCCGGCGTGTGGAAGGACCTCGACATGCCATCCGGCCACGCCTACGGCAAATCCATCCGCACCGTGAAGACTTGCGTTGGCAGCGAGTTCTGCCGCTTCGGCACGCAAAATTCAACGCAACTGGGCATCGACCTCGAGCACGACCTGTTCAACATGTGGTCGCCACACAAGGTCAAACTCGCGGTCTCCGGCTGCCCGCGCAATTGCTCGGAAGCGGGCATCAAGGACGTCGGCATCATCGGCGTCGATTCCGGTTGGGAGATGTACATCGGCGGCAACGGCGGGATCAAAACCGAAGTCGCCGAGTTCTTCGTCAAACTGAAAACCGCCGATGAAGTGCGCGAATACAACGGCGCGTTCCTGCAGCTGTATCGCGAAGAAGCTTTCTACCTCGAGCGCACCGTGCACTACCTGCAACGGGTCGGCATGGAGCACATCAAGAAGAACGTGCTCGAGGACGCCGAGCGCCGCAAAGCCTTGAACGAGCGCCTGCAATTCTCTCTGTCGTTCGAACAGGACCCATGGAAAGAGCGTCTGGCGCAGCCGCAACTGAAGAAAGAATTCGATGTGATCCCCGTGAAAAACCTGGAGGTGCCGGCATGAACTGGCTCGATATCTGTGCCCTCGACGAGATCAATGCCCTCGGTTCGCGAATCATTGCCGGGCCGAAAGGTGACATCGCGATTTTTCGTACCAGCGACGACGAGGTTTTCGCCCTCGACGACCGCTGCCCGCACAAGGGCGGCCCGTTGTCGCAAGGCCTGATCTACGGCAAACGCGTGGCCTGCCCGCTGCACAACTGGCAGATCGATCTCGAATCCGGTGAAGCCCAAGCGCCGGACGTTGGCTGCGCCCATCACCATCCGGCGCGGGTCGAAAACGGTCGGGTGCAATTGGCCCTGCGGGACGCCATCTGATGAACCGCCAGACGACCGCCTCGACCTGCTGCTATTGCGGGGTCGGCTGCGGCGTACTGATCGAACATGACGGCGAGCGCATCCTCGGCGTCAGCGGCGATCCGGCGCACCCGGCCAACTTCGGCAAACTGTGCAGCAAAGGCTCGACCCTGCACCTGACCGGCGACCTCGCCGCCCGCGCGCTCTACCCAGAGCTGCGCCTGGGCAAAGGTCTGGCGCGCAGCCGCACAGACTGGGACACCGCGCTGGAACACGCCGCCAATGTTTTCGCCGAAACCATCGCCGAGCACGGCCCGGACAGCGTGGCGTTCTATATCTCCGGCCAGTTGCTCACCGAGGATTACTACGCCTTCAACAAACTCGCGCGGGCACTGGTCGGCACCAACAACATCGACAGTAATTCACGCCTGTGCATGTCTTCGGCCGTGGTGGGCTACAAACGCAGCCTCGGTGCCGACGCGCCGCCGTGCAGTTATGAAGATCTGGAGCTGAGCGATTGCGTGATGATCGTCGGCAGCAACATGGCCTACGCCCATCCGGTGCTTTTCCGTCGGCTGGAAGACGCCAAAGCGCGCCGACCGCAGATGAAAGTCATCGTCATCGATCCGCGGCGTACCGACACCTGCGATCTGGCTGATCTGCACCTGGCGATTCTGCCGGGTACCGATGTCGCGTTGTTTCATGGGATTTTGCACCTGCTGCTGTGGGAAGACTGGGTCGACCGCGATTTCATCAAGGCCCACACCGAAGGTCTGGCCGAGCTGAAGAATCTGGTCCGCGACTACACCCCGCAAATGGTCTCGCAACTGTGCGGGATCAGCGTCGAGCAGTTGCAGCAGTGCGCCGAATGGATCGGTACGTCGCCGAGCTTTCTGTCGCTGTGGTGCATGGGCTTGAATCAGTCCACCGCCGGCAGCGCGAAAAATAGTGCGCTGATCAATCTGCATCTGGCCACCGGGCAAATCGGCCGGCCGGGCGCAGGACCTTTCTCCCTGACCGGTCAGCCGAATGCCATGGGCGGGCGCGAAACCGGCAGTCTGTCGAATCTGCTGCCCGGCCACCGCGATGCGGCCAACCCGCAGCATCGGGCCGAAGTGGCGGAGTACTGGGGCGTGGAAAGTTTGCCGGAAACGCCCGGCCTCAGCGCCATCGAACTGTTCGAAAACCTGCGCAGCGGCAAGATCAAGGCGCTGTGGATTGCCTGTACCAACCCGGCGCAATCAATGCCGGACCAAAGCGCGGTGCGCGCGGCCCTTGAGGCCTGCCCGTTCGTGGTATTGCAGGAAGCGTTTCGCACCACCGAAACCGCCGCCTTCGCTGACCTGCTGCTGCCCGCCGCCAGCTGGGGCGAGAAAGAAGGCTCGGTGACCAACTCCGAGCGGCGCATTTCCCACGTTCGCCAGGCGATTCTCCCACCGGGTGAAGCACGGCCGGACTGGGCGATCACCGTGGATTTCGCACAGCGGCTGGAGCACCGTCTGCGTGCGCAGCAGCCGAGTCTGTTTGCCTTCGCTGAGCCTGCGCAATTGTTCGATGAATTCAAAGGCCTGACCCGCGACCGCGATCTCGACCTGTCCGGCATCAGCCATGCGCTGATTGACCAGATCGGCCCCCAACAGTGGCCCTTCCCGATCGGTGCCCGCCAAGGCACCTCACGCTTGTACACCGACGGGGTTTTTCCTACCGCCAGCGGTCGCGCGCAATTCATCGCCGAGCCGTATCGTGCCGCCAGGGAGCAACGCGATGCACGCTTCCCGCTGACCCTGCTCACCGGGCGTCTGCGCGATCAGTGGCACGGCATGAGCCGCACCGGCACCGCTGCGCAACTGTTCGGCCATGTCAGCGAAGCGGTGTTGAGCCTGCATCCCGAGGAGATGCGCCGGCACCGTCTGCAACCGGGCGATCTGGTCAATCTGAAAAGCCGTCGTGGCGCGGTGATTGTCGCGGTCGGCAGCGATGACAGCGTGCGTCCCGGTCAGGCGTTTTTGCCGATGCACTGGGGCGATCGTTATCTCAAGGGCGGCGTGAACAACCTGACTCAGCCGGCCTTCGATCCACTGTCGAAACAACCGGAACTGAAACACAGCGGTGTGCGCCTGGAGCCGGTCAATCTGCCGTGGCAACTGTTCGCCCTGATCGAGGGCGATGTGCAGCGGCATTTCGAGACGCTACGGCCGCTCTGCGAGGCGTTTTCCTACGTCAGCCTCAGCCTTGTCGGACGCGAACGTCCGGCGCTGCTGATACGCGCTGCCAGCCAAGCGGCGCCGGATGCGCCATTGCTCGCGCAAATTGACCAGTGCCTGTCACTGATTGACGGACCGGTCCTCGCCTACGACGACCCACGCCGCGCGATTGGCAAACGCGTGCGCATCGAGAACGGTCGGATTACCGCGATTCGTCTGGCCGGCGAAACCCGCGCGCAGCACTGGCTGCAAGGTTTGTGGCTAGAGGGTCGTGCCGACGAACAATTGCGCCGTTGGCTGCTGGCGCCGATGAGTGCGCCGCCGGGCAATGCCGGCGTGCAGATGGCGGCCAACAAGACTGTGTGCAATTGCAAGAACGTCAGCCTCAACGCCGTCTGCGCTGGCATTCGCCAGGGTCTGGATCTGCAGGGTCTGAAAAATCAATTGGGCTGCGGCACGCAATGCGGCTCGTGCGTCCCGGAAATCAAACGCTTGCTGGCCGCCGACGTGCAGCCGGCCGTGGTCATCTGATGAGGAAAAAACACCATGAATGCAAAAGTCTGGCTGGTGGGTGCAGGTCCTGGTGATCCGGAATTGCTGACCCTCAAAGCGGTACGCGCGTTGCGCGCGGCCGATGTGGTGCTGATCGACGACCTGGTCAACGAAGCGGTGCTGGAACACTGCCCTGACGCGCGGATCATTAGCGTGGGCAAACGTGGCGGCTGTCGCTCGACCCCGCAGGCGTTCATCCACCGGCTGATGCTGCGTTACGCGCGCCACGGCAAATGCGTGGTGCGGCTCAAGGGTGGCGATCCGTGCATTTTCGGCCGTGGCGGTGAAGAAGCGCAGTGGCTGCGCGAGCGCGGCGTCGAAGTGGAACTGGTCAACGGCATCACCGCGGGCCTGGCCGGAGCGACGCAATGCGATATTTCGCTGACCTTGCGCGGCGTGGCCCGCGGCGTGACGCTGGTGACCGCGCACACTCAGGATGACAGCCAACTGAACTGGCAGGCACTGGCACAGAGCGGGACGACGCTGGTGATCTACATGGGTGTGGCCAAACTGGGCGAGATTCGCGAGCAACTGCTCGCCGGAGGGATGGCGGCGGATACGCCGGTGGCGATGATCGAAAATGCTTCACTGCCGCAGCAGCGCGAATGCCGCAGCGACTTGAGCACCATGAGCGAAGATGCCCGACTGTTCGAGCTGAAAAGCCCTGCAATCCTGGTGATCGGGGCCGTCGCAGCCGCAACTCAGTCCGCGCAGAATGATCTGCCTTCGGTGGCGATGGCCTGAAGATACATCGTCTCAGCAAATCGCAGACAAAGAAAAGCCCGGCCTAAGCCGGGCTTTTCTCAGAGCGGCAGCTAATTACTTAGCTTGAGCTTCAACCTGCGCTTCTACGCGACGGTTAACAGCACGGCCAGCGTCAGTTTTGTTGTCAGCAACTGGGCGGGATTCGCCGTAGCCAACAGACTGAACGCGGGACGATTCAACACCGTACTGGTTGGTCAGAACTTGCTTAACGGCGTTTGCACGACGCTCGGACAGTTTCTGGTTGTAAGCGTCAGGACCGACGGAGTCAGTGTGACCTTCAACAGTAGTGGTGGTGGATGGGTACTGCTTCATGAAGTCAGCCAGGTTCTTGATGTCGCCGTAGCTGTTTGGCTTGACGACCGACTTGTCGAAGTCGAATTTCACGTCCAGCTCAACACGAACAACTTCAGCAACTGCTGGGCAGCCATCAGCGTCAACAGTTACGTTGGCTGGGGTGTCCGGGCACTTGTCAACGTTGTCGCAAACGCCATCGTTGTCGCTGTCGGAGCAGACTTCAGCAGGTGCTGGAACTGGAGCAGCAGCAGGCTTGGAACCGCCACCGAAGTTCACACCGATACCGACGCTAGGAGCCCACTCGGTGTCGCCCTGGTCGATGTTGTATTGAGCTTCAACGCCAGCACGGGCGTAGAAGTTCTCGGTGAAGTACAGCTTGGCACCGCCGCCAACGTTGGCGAAGGTGGAACGGTTACGACCGTTCGAACCGTTCTGGTCGATGCTCTGGTCAGAGAAACCGGCCGAAACGTATGGACGAATCATGTCGCCTGGGTTGTTGAAGTGGTACAGAGCGTCCAGAGCGGTGTTAGCGCCTTTGACGTTCTTGCCATCGTCGGCACGTACGTTGTGCACTTCGTCGTAGCCCAGACGCAGTTCTACGTCGTCGGTCAGGAAGTAACCGATCGAACCGCCGAACAGGTTGCCGTTGTTCTTGAAGTTACGAGCGCTGTCGAATTGTTCTTTCTTGGCGAAGCCTTCGATTTCAACTGCGCCTTGGCCTTGTGCCAGAGCGCCGAACGAAGTGGCGGCAATCAGAGAACCAATGGCCAAGCCCAAGGTGTTTTTCAGTTTCATCCGTTAAATCCCCATCTGGTGATTGTGAAGCAGTCCCGCAAACCGGGGGACAACTCGGCGGCAAGTCTATCAGAACTTGCCTACACGTAAGAGATATTTGCGCTGAACTAAGTTTCAGCAATGCCTGCAAATTTCTCACGCAATTTATCTAGAGCGCGTTTGTAACGCATTTTTGTCGCACTCAAACCCATGTGCATGATGTCTGCGATCTCCTGAAACTCCAGCTCTGCGACAAATCGTAGCACCAGAATTTCGCGGTCAATCGGATTCACATACACCAGCCAGCGATCAAGCCCACCCTTCTCCTCCGGTTTCGGCGCCTTTTCTTCAGACGCTTCTTCAAGAGGGTCCAGGCTGAGAGCGTCCATCAAGCGACGCTTACGCCGTTCCTTCCGATACTGCGTGATGCATTCGTTGTAAGTGATGCTGTAAAGCCAGGTTTTGAACTTCGATTTCCCCTCGAAGTTCTTCAGGCCATACAGCACCTTCAGCATCACTTCCTGACAGACATCGTCTGCGTCGCGATCGTTCCCAAGATATCTCGCACAGACATTAAATAATGTTCGCTGGTAACGCCGCATCAATTCTTCGTAAGCGCGCGTTACGTGAAAAAGCTCGGTGTGCGCGCGCGCGACCAACTCCTCGTCAGAGAGCTCGCGGGGGTCGTAGCGCGTGGATAGCGTTTGGGCTTTATTCAAAACAAGTCGTGCCGACAGTCAGGTCAATGTCCACCGCAGCCAGCCTTGGCTGGCATTTTGCGGCGGCATACATTAGCAGGGTTTGCCGGTTTAGCGGCTACTCACATGCTGTTCCAGCAGGATCCGATTGGAGAGAGAGACTAGCTCACCCTCATCGGTCAGCAATGTGGTTTTAACCGTGCCGATCTCTTCGATCTGGCCTTCGACCTCGCCAACACGCACTTGTTGCCCAACCTCGTACAACTCACGCACATAGATTCCCGCAAGAATCTGCCCGGCTATTTCCCGGCTTCCCAAACCCATGGCCAGCGCAACTGCCAGACCAACGGTAATCAATACGATGACAATCACATGGTTCAGCAGGTCGGTCTTGACCTCGAGCTGACTGATCGCCACCGAGATACTGATGATGATCACCAGCCCCTGCGCGATACGCCCCAGCCCGGAAGCGTAGTCCAGACCTACACCTTCCGCCGCTCCGCGTACCAGGCCGTTGGCCAATTGCGCGAGCAACACACCAACCAGCAACACCAGCGCGGCGCCGAAAACTTTTGGCAGATACAGCGCCAGCATGTCCAGCGTAGCTGAAACTCGTTCAAGGCCAAGGGATTCTGCTGCAGAAACCAGGAAGATCAGCAGAACGAACCAATAAACGATTTTACCGATCAGGGTCGAGATCGGCACTTGCAGCCCGGCACGCGACATCAGCTTGGTCAGACCGGTGCCGCCCATCAGGCGATCGAGGCCCAGTTTGGCCAGCAATTTGGAGAGCAAGGTGTCGAGCAGCTTGGCCACGACGAAACCCAGCAGCAGCACAACCAGTGCGCCGAACAGGTTCGGAATGAAATTAGCGACTTTGGTCCACAACGCAGTCATTGCAGTGACGAGGCTCTGAGTCCAGAGATCAAGTTCCATATTCAATCAGCCTTATCAGCAGTGCGAACAGCAGGTTTACGAAGACGGGAAACCGGCGAAACATGCGCCGAGCCATTGTTCAGGGCGATCATCAGCGCGGGCAGCCAGCGGCCCAGCAGGCTGAACAGATCACCGGCGCCGACCTGGCGGTTGGCGGTTTTGAGTACGCGGCCCAGACAGGCATCGTCGTCGCGGCTGGACGGCGAGGCGTTGAGCATGTCGCGCAAAGACTGTTCAAACGGATCGTGCATACGCACCTCTCGTGATGTCTGTGAAAGACGCGGGCAGATTTGGTCGGGTCACATGCGGCCTCTTCATACCCAGCGCAAACGACGGAACAACCACCACTGGCCCAGTGCCATGGCGAGCACCGTCAAGCAGGCGATCAGGAACCCATAAGGGCTTTCGGCAAACGGAATGCCGCCGACATTGATACCCAGCAGGCCGGTGAAAAAACTCATCGGCAAAAAGATGCAGGTGATGATCCCGAAGCGATACATGGTGCGATTCATACGCACGCTCAACCGCCGGTCTTCGGCCTCCAGCACAAGCCCCACGCGCTCCCGGGTCAATTCCAGCTCTTCCAGATAGCGGGTCAGGCTGTTGTTCAATTCGTTCCAGTAATCGGCATCGTCATCGACGAACCATGGCAGTTTTATCCGCGTCAGCTGGCCGAAAATATCCCGTTGCGGCGCGAGAAAACGCTTGAGCCCGGCCGCCCGGCGACGGATGTGCAAAACCGAGCCATGCTCAGGGGTATACCGTTCGTCGGCATCCATTTTTTCTTCTTCCTCATCGGCGATTTCCGAGAGGCAAGTGACCAGATCCTGCACTTTATTGGTGAGGAACTGCGCCAGATAAAGGATCAGTTCGGAAGCCGTCCTGGGGCCTTTGCCCTCGGCCAATTGCGCGAGCAATTCATCGGTGGCCCGCAATGGCCGCAAGCGCAGGGAAATCACCCGTTGAGCGGAAGCGAAAATCCGCACCGAAACCATGTCTTCCGGCTCGGCACCCGGATTGAGATTGACCCCGCGCAAAAACAGCAGCAATTCGGACTCGGGCAGCGGCAACAGACGTGGTCGGGTGTTCTCTTCCAGCAGCAGGTCGCAGCTGAACTCGTTGAGTCCGCTGGATTTGCGCAGCCAGGTCTGGGTCTGCGGATGGCTGCGATCCCAATGCAGCCACAGGCTTTCGTGCGCCTGCAGCTGCAGATCGTCAAGTTCCGTCCGGGCTATCGAACGCGCGCCGCCCTTACCGTCCAGCACCAGGGCATGCACCAGCCCCCACTGCGCGTTTTCTTCCTCGAACATCCGCATCCCTTGTCGAAAAGCTTATTCAGGCATCTGCAGCGGACTCGGCGAAACGATCACGCCGTTGTTGTCCGCATAGACATAGTGGCCCGGATGGAAAGTCACGCCGGCGAAGGTCACCGCGACGTTGAGGTCGCCGATGCCGCGCTTTTCGGTCTTCATCGGGTGGCTGGCCAGCGCCTGCACGCCGAGATCGGTTTGAGCCAAGACATCGACGTCACGGATGCAACCGTAGATCACCATGCCTTCCCAACCGTTTTTTGCAGCTTTTTCGGCAATCATGTCGCCCAACAGCGCACGGCGCAGCGAGCCACCGCCGTCGACCACCAGCACTTTGCCGGTGCCGTCGAGTTCAGCCTGTTCCTTGACCAGCGAGTTGTCTTCGAAGCATTTGATGGTCACGATTTCGCCGCCGAAGGAATCACGGCCGCCGAAATTGCTGAACATCGGTTCCAGCACCTGCACCAGCTCCGGGTAGGCGTCGCACAGGTCAGGCGTAAGGTAATGGTTCATCGAAAAACTCCTGTAAAAAGCAAGACGATCAAGGATGCCGCATTCTGATGAGACGAGTCCGGCCAGTCGCTGTTTACCTTAGCCCACGCCATGGTCGCTGAGCGAACCTGAACACAGCCTGAAACGTAATCGCTAAACAGCCACAAAATATGACCAGAACCGCACACTGCGTCATATCTTAGCCGCTAGCCCGGCCGAACGGAACGCCCGTTACACCGCAGCGGCCAGATCTGCCGTCTGCGCCAGCAATGGCGTCTGCTGATCGTTCAGCCAGCGCGCCACCATCGGCCACACTTCGGTCTGCGCCGCTTTGCTCACCAGCATTTCGACATGGCCGAAATTGTTGCTGAAGCCTTGCTCGCGCCCCAGATTAACGAACTGCTTGTGCTTGGAGCCGATCTGCTCGAACAGCTTGCGACAGGCCCATGCCGGGTCCTGATGATCGCCCGCCGCCGTCACCGCCAACACCGGCACCCGAACGTCGGCAAGCCCCGCCCACCAATCCTTGTCCTTGTCGCCAAAGCGGCCGAACAAGCCGTACCAGCGCATGCTTTCGATGGCCAGGCCGATCGGTTCGTCTTCCGGGCCGCGCCGCAGGCGGGATCCGGACAACTGCGCGAAACGCTTGAGAATGAAGCGACTGCCCCACTCCAGCGGCGGAATCTTCAGTGGCCAGTACGTGCGGCTGACCTGCGTGCCGAAAAACGCCGCCGACGCCACCGCCGGTTCGCCGAGATATTCGCCACCCAGCGCCGCAGCCAGTGTGATGCCGCCCAGCGAATGGCCGATCCAGTGCGGAATCTGCCCGCTCTGCTCACGCACGAACGCGGCAATCGCCGGCAGATCGTAACGCGCGTAGTCGGCGACCCGGTTGCGCCGATAGTCCTCGTTACGCTGCGACAGACCGTGGCCGCGCATCTCTGGAATCCACACGTCGAAACCCAGCCGGGTCAGGTACGCGCCCAGGCCCAGACCTTTGGGGGAAAACCAGAAACGTCGATTGGAAAAACTGCCGTGCAGCAGAATCACCGGCACGCCACGCGACACCGAGTCATCGGCCATGCCCAGGCGGGTGACGGCGATTTCCACGGACCAGTCGGGGCTGTTGCCGGGTTTGAGTCGATACACGTCTTCGCTCAGATCACCGCGCCGTTCGGCGCTGATCAGGGCGACAGGAAACAGGTTGCTGCTGCTTTGCATAATGCTCTTGCACAAAAAAGGGCGGCATCTACAAGAGCCCGCCCTACTTCAATCAAAAAGGCCCCTCCCCCTTGTAGGAGTGAGCCTGCTCGCAATGGCGGTGTGTCATTCGAATCAATCTTGACTGTCATGACGCTATCGCGAGCAGGCTCACTCCTACAGGGGAGCGGGCCGTTACATATCCATCAAGCCTGGGCCTGACCTTCAGCGAGGAAGAACCAGGTTTCCAGCACGGTGTCCGGGTTCAGCGACACGCTTTCGATGCCCTGCTCCATCAGCCATTTGGCCAGGTCCGGGTGGTCCGAAGGGCCCTGACCGCAGATACCGATGTACTTGCCGGCCTTGTTGCAAGCCTGGATGGCATTGGCCAGCAACTTCTTGACCGCTGGATTTCGCTCGTCGAACAGGTGCGCGATGATACCGGAGTCGCGGTCCAGGCCCAGGGTCAACTGAGTCAGGTCGTTGGAACCGATCGAGAAGCCGTCGAAGAACTCAAGGAATTCATCGGCCAGAATCGCGTTGGATGGCAATTCGCACATCATGATCACGCGCAAACCGTTGTCGCCACGGGCCAGGCCGTTTTCGGCGAGCAGGTCCACTACCTGGCTGGCTTCGCCAAGCGTACGGACGAACGGCACCATGATTTCGACGTTGGTCAGGCCCATCTCGTTGCGCACACGTTTCAGCGCGCGGCATTCGAGTTCGAAGCAGTCACGGAACGATTCGCTGATGTAACGCGAAGCACCGCGGAAGCCCAGCATCGGGTTTTCTTCTTCCGGCTCGTAGAGCTTGCCGCCGATCAGGTTGGCGTATTCGTTGGACTTGAAATCCGACAGGCGCACGATGACTTTCTTCGGTGCGAACGCCGCAGCCAGAGTACTGATGCCTTCAACCAGTTTTTCAACATAGAAACCGACTGGATCGTCGTAACCGGCGATGCGCTTGTCGACGCTCTCCTTGATTTCCTGCGGCAGACCGTCGTAGTTCAGCAGCGCTTTCGGGTGCACGCCGATCATGCGGTTGATGATGAATTCCAGACGGGCCAGGCCCACACCCGCGTTCGGCAGTTGCGCGAAGTCGAAGGCGCGGTCCGGGTTGCCGACGTTCATCATGATCTTGAACGGCAGCTCCGGCATGGCGTCGACGGAGTTCTTCTTGATGTCGAAGCCCAGTTCGCCTTCGAAGATGTAACCGGTGTCGCCTTCGGCGCAGGACACGGTCACGCCCTGGCCATCCTTCAGCAGTTGGGTGGCGTTGCCGCAACCGACCACGGCCGGAATGCCCAGCTCGCGAGCAATGATCGCCGCGTGGCAGGTACGCCCGCCACGGTTGGTAACGATGGCGCTGGCGCGCTTCATCACCGGTTCCCAGTCCGGGTCGGTCATGTCGGAGACCAGCACGTCGCCCGGCTGGACCTTGTCCATCTCGGAAACGTCTTTGATGATCCGCACCTTGCCGGCGCCGATGCGCTGGCCGATGGCGCGACCTTCTACCAGCACGGTGCCGGTTTCCTTCAGCAGGTAACGTTCCATGACGTTGGCCTGGGTGCGGCTTTTCACGGTTTCCGGACGCGCCTGCACGATGTACAGCTTGCCGTCGTCACCGTCCTTGGCCCACTCGATGTCCATCGGGCAGCCGTAGTGCTTCTCGATGATCATCGCCTGCTTGGCCAGTTCGCTGACTTCAGCGTCGGTCAGGCAGAAACGTGCGCGTTCAGCCTTGTCGACATCGACGGTCTTGACCGAACGACCGGCCTTGGCCTCGTCGCCATAGATCATCTTGATGGCTTTGCTGCCCAGGTTGCGACGCAGGATCGCCGGACGACCGGCCTCCAGCGTGCCTTTATGTACGTAGAACTCATCCGGGTTGACCGCGCCTTGTACGACGGTTTCGCCCAGGCCGTAGGCGCCGGTGATGAACACCACGTCACGGAAGCCGGATTCGGTATCGAGAGTGAACATCACGCCAGCGGTGCCGGTTTCCGAACGCACCATGCGCTGCACGCCCGCCGACAGGGCAACCAGTTTGTGGTCGAAGCCCTGATGCACGCGGTAGGAAATCGCCCGGTCGTTGAACAGCGAAGCGAACACCTCTTTGGCGGCGCGGATGACGTTTTCCACACCACGGATGTTCAGGAAGGTTTCCTGCTGACCGGCGAAGGACGCGTCCGGCAAGTCTTCGGCGGTGGCGGAAGACCGCACGGCCACGGCGACATCAGGATTGCCGGCCGACAATGCGGCGAACGCGGTGCGGATCTCGGCGTTGAGTTTTTCAGGGAATTCGGCGTCCATGATCCATTGACGGATCTGCGCGCCGGTCTTGGCCAGGGCATTGACGTCGTCGACGTCGAGCGCGTCGAGGGCCTTGTGGATCTGCTCGTTCAGGCCGCTCAGTTCGAGGAAGTCACGATAGGCCTGAGCCGTCGTGGCGAAGCCGCCGGGGACCGAAACACCGGCGCCTGCCAGGTTACTGATCATCTCGCCCAGGGATGCGTTCTTGCCCCCCACATGCTCAACATCGTGTTTGCCGAGCTTATCGAGGGAAACTACGTACTCTACCAAGGTGATCTCTCCACTAACTGTGTTGGAAAAGCTCAGAAGCCGGCGGCCCGGGGGAGCCTTGGCCGGCTGTATGGCCTGGACCTGGAAAATAAGTGAGAATGCGGGCCAATCGCGGCCGACAAATCGCGCCTATCATATCCAAGAGCGTCAATTAACTTAAGGCCCTAGGTGCAAATGAAACGATCCGCTTTCTTCATCTCCGATGGCACCGGCATCACTGCCGAAACCCTGGGTCAAAGTCTTCTGGCGCAGTTCGAAAACATTACCTTCAGCAAGTTCACGCGGCCGTACATCGACAGCGTTGAAAAAGCGCGGGCCATGGTACAACAAATCAACAAAGCCGCTGAAACCGACGGCTTTCGGCCGATCATCTTCGACACCATCGTCAATCAGGACATTCGTGAGATTCTCGCAACGTCCAATGGTTTCATGATCGACATTTTCTCGACCTTCCTCGCCCCGCTCGAACAGGAGCTGACCGAGCATTCGTCGTACACCGTCGGCAAATCGCATTCGATCGGGCACAACTCCAACTACATGGAGCGCATCGAGGCGGTGAACTTCGCCCTCGACAACGACGACGGCGCCCGCACCCACTATTACGACAAAGCCGATCTGATACTAGTCGGCGTGTCGCGATGCGGCAAAACGCCGACGTGTTTGTACATGGCAATGCAGTTCGGCATCCGCGCGGCCAACTATCCGTTGACCGAAGACGACATGGAGCGCCTGACTCTGCCGACCGCCCTGCGCGCCCATCAGCACAAGCTGTTCGGCCTGACCATCGACCCGGACCGCCTCACCGCCATCCGCAACGAGCGCAAGCCCAACAGCCGCTATTCGAGCTACGCCCAGTGCGAATTCGAAGTGCGCGAGGTGGAAAACCTGTTCCGCCGCGAGAACATCCCGCACATCAATTCCACGCATTTTTCCGTGGAAGAAATTTCCGCGAAGATCCTGGTGGAGAAAGGGGTTGAGCGGCGGTTCAAGTAGTTTGCGGTGCCTGATCTGACGCCTTCGCGGGCAAGCCCGCTCCCACAGGTTCTGAAGGCGTTCACAATTTTTGCGTTCATCACAAAACCCTGTGGGAGCGGGCTTGCCCGCGATGAACGATAACGCGGTCTGTCAGATCACGAACAGGTCGATGAATCGATTCACCGGCGTGCTTTCCAGCCGCGCCTGATCCTTGCACAAGGCAACAATTTCCGCGCAACGCTGCCCGGCAAAACGCGTCGCCAGGTTGGCCTTGAACTTGTCCTCCAGCAATGGAATGCCTTCAGCCCGGCGGCGCCGATGGCCGATCGGGTATTCCACCAGCACGTTGTCGGTACTGCTGCCGTCCTTGAAAAACACCTGCACGGCATTGGCAATCGAGCGCTTGTCGGGCTCGAGATATTCGCGGCTGAAACGCGGCTCTTCAACAATGACCATTTTCTCGCGCAGTACATCAATGATCGGATGCGCTCGATGAAAATCGTCTTCGTACTGCTCGGCGACCAGATTGCCGAACGCCAGCGGCACCGCAGTCATGTACTGCAGGCAATGATCGCGGTCGGCGGCATTGGCCAGCGGTCCGACCTTGGAGATGATACGAATCGCCGACTCATGGGTGGTGATGACGATCCGGTCGATTTCGTGCAGACGATTGCGCACCTGCGGGTGCAGGGCCACCGCCGCTTCGCAGGCGGTTTGTGCGTGGAATTCGGCAGGAAAACTGATTTTGAACAGCACGTTTTCCATCACATAACTGCCGAACGGTCGGGAAAAACTGAAGGCGCGTTTGTCATCGGGTTTCAGCGCCAGATCATTGTTGGTATGGCTGAACGACACGTCGTAAAAGCCCCACTGTTTTGCGCTCAAAACACCGGGAATACCCATCTCGCCGCGCATGGCGATATCCGCCAGACGCACACCACGACTCGCCGCATCGCCCGCCGCCCAGGATTTGCGCGAACCGGCGTTGGGCGCGTGACGGTAGGTGCGCAATGCCTGACCATCGGCAAAAGCATGCGACAGCGCTGACAGCAATTGCTCGCGATGGGCACCCATGAGTCGGGCGCTGACGGCGGTCGAGGCGACCTTGACCAGCATCACGTGGTCGAGGCCGACGCGATTGAAAGAGTTTTCCAGAGCGATCACGCCTTGAATTTCATGAGCCATGATCATCGCTTCGAGCACGTCGCGAATGGTCAGCGGTACGTCTCCGTTGGCGATGCGTTTCTGCGACAAGTGATCGGCGACTGCCAGAATGGCGCCAAGGTTGTCCGACGGATGGCCCCACTCGGCAGCGAGCCAGGTGTCGTTGTAATCCAGCCAGCGAACGATGCAGCCGATGTCCCACGCGGCTTTCACCGGATCGAGGCGGTAGCTGGTGCCGGGCACTCGCGCACCGAAAGGCACAACCGTGCCCTCGACGATCGGGCCAAGGTGCTTGGTGCATTCGGGAAACCGCAGCGCCAGCAGGCCGCAGCCCAACGTGTCCATCAGGCAGTTGCGGGCGGTGTCCAGGGCTTCGGCGGAGGGGGTTTTGAAGGTCAGGACGTAATCGGCGATGGCCTGCAGGACATCGTCGTAGTCGGGGCGGTTGTTCAGGTCGACATTGGCGCTCATGGTTGTTTTCCTGTTCTGAATGTGAGTTGTGGGTCTTCCTCAAAGGCTTGGCGGGTTATGGTCGGGTGGTGTCTGGTTATTGTTGTTGTGTCAGAAGGTAGCCCCTCACCCTAGCCCTCTCCCGAGGGAGAGGGGACCGATCGGGGGATGCTATGGAGGCTCACCGACCTGAAAGCACGTCGCTGAATCCAGAATCACAGGCGTCGAACGCTTCGCTCAATCCATAGTCGACTCGATCTCTCAGGTCGAGGTATGACGCAAGACACCTCGGTCGGCCCCCTCTCCCTTTGGGAGAGGGCTGGGGTGAGGGTAAAAAATCCCGGGTCAGAAAGAATCGCCGGGCACGCGCACGCAGCCTTCCATCAGAACCCGCGCACTGCGGCTCATGATGGCTTTCTTCACCACCCACTCGCCGTTTTCCAGACTGGCCTCGGCACCGACGCGCAACGTGCCGGACGGATGACCAAAGCGCACGGCGTTGCGCTCGGTACCGCCAGCGGCGAGGTTGACCAGCGTGCCGGGAATCGCCGCTGCCGTGCCGATCGCCACCGCTGCGGTGCCCATCATCGCGTGGTGCAGCTTGCCCATCGACAGCGCGCGCACCAGCAGATCAACGTCGCCAGCGTTAACGGCGTTGCCGCTGGACGCGACGTAGTCCGCGGGTTTGGCGACAAACGCCACTTTCGGCGTGTGCTGCCGTTTCGCCGCTTCCTCGATGTTGGCGATCAGGCCCATGCGCAGCGCGCCATACGCGCGAATCGTCTCGAACATCAGCAACGCTTTCGGATCGCCGTTGATCGCGCCTTGCAGCTCGGTGCCGGTGTAGCCGATGTCTTCGGCGTTGACGAAAATCGTCGGAATGCCGGCATTGATCAGCGTCGCCTTGAACGTACCCACGCCCGGCACTTCCAGGTCGTCGACCAGATGACCGGTGGGGAACATCGAGCCGCCGCCGCCCTCTTCTTCCGCCGCCGGGTCCATGAACTCCACCTGCACTTCAGCAGCGGGAAAGGTCACGCCATCGAGTTCGAAGTCACCGGTTTCCTGCACTTCGCCATCGGTGATCGGCACATGGGCAATGATCGTTTTGCCGATGTTGGCCTGCCACACGCGCACCACCGCGACACCGTTGTGCGGGACGCGGCTGGCGTCGACCAGACCGTTGCTGATGGCAAACGAACCGACCGCCGCCGAGAGGTTGCCGCAATTGCCGCTCCAATCCACAAACGGCTTGTCGATCGAGACCTGACCGAACAGGTAGTCGACATCGTGATCGGTGCGGGTGCTTTTCGACAGGATCACGGTTTTGCTGGTGCTTGAAGTGGCGCCACCCATGCCGTCGATCTGCTTGTCGTAGGGGTCGGGGCTGCCGATTACCCGCAGCAATAGAGCATCGCGGGCCGGGCCTGGAACCTGCGCGGCTTCGGGCAGATCCTTGAGGCTGAAGAACACGCCTTTGCTGGTGCCGCCGCGCATGTAGGTGGCGGGGATCTTGATTTGTGGTGCGTGAGCCATATTGCTCCTTACCGAAAGCACGGGACTGGAAATCCCATGCCCACATCAGTTGATTTAAACGGCAACCGCCGACTCTTCAAGGAAGTCCTGAGCGAAACGCTGCAACACGCCGCCGGCCTCGTAGATCGACACTTCCTCAGCGGTATCCAGACGGCAGGTCACCGGCACTTCCACCCGCTCGCCGTTTTTGCGATTGATCACCAGCGTCAGATCCGCGCGCGGTTTGCGCTCGCCGATCACGTCATAGGTTTCGCTGCCATCGATCGCCAGCGTGTGGCGGTTGGTGCCCGGTTTGAACTCCAGTGGCAGCACGCCCATGCCCACCAGGTTGGTGCGGTGGATGCGCTCAAAGCCTTCGGCGGCAATCGCCTCGACACCGGCCAGCCGCACGCCCTTGGCCGCCCAGTCACGGGACGAGCCCTGACCGTAATCGGCGCCGGCGATGATGATCAGCGGCTGCTTGCGCTGCATGTAGGTTTCGATGGCTTCCCACATGCGCATCACGTTGCCTTCCGGCTCGACGCGGGCCAGCGAACCCTGTTTGACCTGGCCGTTTTCCACGACCATTTCGTTGAACAGTTTAGGGTTGGCAAACGTTGCGCGCTGCGCGGTCAAGTGGTCGCCACGGTGAGTGGCGTAAGAGTTGAAGTCCTCTTCCGGCAGGCCCATTTTCGCCAGGTATTCGCCGGCGGCGCTGTCGAGCATGATCGCGTTGGACGGCGACAGGTGATCGGTGGTGATGTTGTCCGGTAGCACCGCCAGCGGGCGCATGCCTTTAAGCGGACGCGCGCCGGCCAGTGCGCCTTCCCAGTACGGCGGACGGCGAATGTAGGTGCTCATCTCGCGCCATTCGTACAGCGGCGCGACTTTCGGGCCGGTGTCTTCGTGGACGGCGAACATCGGGATGTAGACCTGACGGAACTGCTCCGGTTTGACCGAAGATTTCACCACCGCATCGATTTCTTCGTCGCTCGGCCAGATGTCTTTCAGGCGGATTTCTCGGCCGTCGACCACGCCCAGCACATCCTTTTCGATATCGAAGCGGATGGTCCCAGCGATGGCGTAAGCGACCACCAGCGGCGGCGAAGCGAGGAATGCCTGCTTGGCGTACGGGTGAATGCGCCCGTCGAAGTTACGGTTGCCGGAAAGCACGGCGGTCGCATACAGATCGCGGTCGATGATCTCTTGCTGAATCACCGGATCGAGCGCACCGGACATGCCGTTGCAGGTGGTGCAGGCAAAGGCGACCACGCCGAAACCGAGCTGCTCCAGTTCAGTGGTCAGCCCGGCTTCGTCGAGGTACAGCGCTACGGTTTTAGAGCCCGGCGCCAGCGAGGATTTCACCCACGGCTTGCGGGTCAGGCCGAGCTGGTTGGCGTTGCGTGCGAGCAGGCCCGCAGCGATGACGTTGCGCGGGTTGCTGGTGTTGGTGCAACTGGTGATGGCGGCGATGATCACCGCGCCGTCGGGCATTTGCCCCGGCACCTCATCCCACTGCCCGGAAATGCCCTTGGCGGCCAGGTCCGACACCGCAACGCGCGCGTGCGGGTTGCTCGGGCCGGCCATGTTGCGCACCACCGACGACAGATCGAAGGTCAGACCACGCTCGTATTGCGCGCCTTTCAGGCTGTCGGCCCACAGTCCAGTCAGCTTGGCGTACTGCTCGACCAGTTGTACCTGCTGGTCTTCACGGCCAGTGAGTTTCAGGTAATCGATGGTCTGCTGGTCGATGTAGAACATCGCCGCAGTGGCGCCATATTCCGGGGCCATGTTGGAGATGGTCGCGCGGTCGCCGAGGGTCAGCGCCGCGGCGCCTTCGCCGAAGAACTCCAGCCAGGCACCGACGACTTTCTGTTTGCGCAGGTATTCGGTCAGCGCCAGGACCATGTCGGTGGCGGTGATGCCCGGTTGCAGCTTGCCGGTCAATTCGACGCCAACGCTTTCCGGCAGGCGCATCCACGAGGCGCGGCCGAGCATCACGCTTTCGGCTTCGAGACCGCCGACGCCGATGGCGATCACGCCCAGGGCATCGACGTGCGGGGTGTGGCTGTCGGTGCCAACGCAGGTGTCGGGAAACGCCACGCCGTCACGCACCTGAATCACTGGGGACATTTTCTCCAGGTTGATCTGGTGCATGATGCCGTTGCCCGGCGGGATCACATCAACGTTCTTGAAGGCCTTTTTGGTCCAGTTGATGAAGTGGAAACGGTCTTCGTTGCGACGGTCTTCGATGGCGCGGTTCTTTTCGAACGCCTGAGCATCGAAACCGCCCGCCTCGACGGCCAGCGAGTGGTCGACGATCAGTTGCGTCGGCACTACCGGGTTGACCTGCGCCGGGTCACCACCCTGCAAAGCAATGGCGTCGCGCAGACCGGCGAGATCGACCAGTGCGGTCTGGCCGAGAATGTCATGGCAGACCACCCGCGCCGGAAACCACGGGAAGTCAAGGTCGCGCTTGCGTTCGATCAGTTGCTTGAGCGAATCGGTCAGCGTGCCCGGATCGCAGCGCCGCACGAGGTTTTCCGCGAGCACGCGCGAGGTGTACGGCAGCGTGTCATAGCTGCCGGACTGGATCGCCTCGACCGCCGCACGGGCGTCGAAGTAATCCAGCGGACTGCCGGGCAGGGTTTTACGAAATTGTGTGTTCATCGGGTCAGGACTCGGGTCACGGTGGTTTCAAGGCTGAGGCCAGACACCGACCTTGCAATTCACACGGCACCCTGTGGGAGCTGGCTTGCCAGCGATAGCGGTGAGCTAGTCGACATCAATGGTGCATGTGACTCGGTCATCGCTGGCAAGCCAGCTCCCACAGGGTTTCAAGTGAACTTCAAGTTCGGTGTTCGGCCCTCCCCGGTCAGCGACGTTCGATTGGCACGAACTTGCGCTGTTCGACGCCGGTGTACTCGGCGCTTGGGCGGATGATGCGGTTGTTGGCGCGCTGTTCGAACACGTGCGCGGCCCAGCCGGTCAGGCGCGAGCAGACGAAGATCGGTGTGAACAGCTTGGTCGGAATGCCCATGAAGTGGTACGCCGAGGCGTGGTAAAAATCGGCATTCGGGAACAGTTTCTTCTGCTCCCACATGGTCTTGTCGATGGCTTCGGAAACCGGGAACAGCACCTTGTCGCCGACTTCGTCCGCGAGTTTTTTCGACCAGCCCTTGATCACCTCGTTGCGCGGGTCGCTGTCCTTATAGATCGCGTGGCCGAAGCCCATGATCTTGTCCTTGCGCTCGAGCATGCCGAGGGTGCCTTTGACCGCCTCTTCCGGCGACGAAAAGCGCTCGATCATCTCCATTGCCGCTTCGTTGGCGCCGCCGTGCAACGGGCCGCGCAGCGAACCGATCGCCGCGGTGACGCAGGAATACAGATCGGACAGGGTCGAGGCGCACACGCGGGCGGTGAAGGTCGAGGCGTTGAATTCGTGCTCGGCGTAGAGGATCAACGAGACGTTCATCACTTTGACGTGCAACTCGCTTGGCTTCTTGCCGTGCAGCAGGTGCAGGAAGTGGCCGCCAATGGTTGGCTCGTCACTGACGCAATCGATGCGTTTGCCGTCGTGGCTGAAGCGATACCAGTAGCACATGATCCCCGGGAACGCGGCGAGCAGGCGGTCAGTCTTGTCACGCTGTTCGGAGAAGTCTTTCTCCGGTTCGATGTTGCCGAGGAACGAGCAACCGGTGCGCATCACGTCCATCGGATGGGCGTCGGCCGGGATGCGTTCGAGCACTTCCTTCAAGGCTTGCGGCAGGTCGCGCAGTTTGCTGAGCTTTTGCTGGTAATCGGCGAGTTGCGCCTGGGTCGGCAGTTCGCCGTACAGCAGCAGGTAGGCGACTTCTTCAAATTGCGCGTCGGCGGCCAGTTCACGCACGTCGTAGCCGCGATAGGTCAGCCCGGCACCGGCCTGGCCCACGGTGGACAGCGCGGTCTGCCCGGCCACCTGGCCACGGAGCCCGGCGCCACTGAGTACTTTTGCTTCGGCCATTGTTGTCTCCAGTCTTTTTGAATTTGTAGGGGAAACAGGTGGGAGCAGGCCCCCACAGGGTTTTGATCAGCCTTTCTTTTGTGCAAACAACGCATCGAGCTTCTGCTCGAACGTGTGGTAGTCGATGCGATCGTACAGCTCCATGCGAGTCTGCATGGTGTCGATGACATTCTGTTGCGTGCCGTCGCGGCGGATCGCGGTGTAGACATTTTCCGCAGCCTTGTTCATCGCGCGGAACGCCGACAGTGGATAGAGCACCAGCGATACGTCGGCAGCGGCCAGTTGCTCGGTGGTGTACAGCGGCGTCGCGCCAAATTCGGTGATGTTGGCCAGGATCGGCGCTTTCACGCGGTTGGCGAATAGCTTGTACATGTCCAGTTCGGTGATGGCTTCGGGGAAAATCATGTCGGCACCGGCCTCGATGCACGCCGCTGCGCGATCAAGTGCCGATTCCAGCCCTTCCACCGCCAGCGCATCGGTGCGCGCCATGATCACGAAGCTGTCGTCGGTGCGCGCATCGACCGCGGCTTTGATGCGGTCGACCATTTCCTGCTGGCTGACAATCTCTTTGTTCGGCCGATGACCGCAGCGCTTGGCGCCGACTTGATCCTCGATGTGAATCGCCGCCGCGCCGAACTTGCTCATCGACTTGACGGTACGCGCGACGTTGAACGCCGACGAGCCGAAACCAGTGTCCACATCCACCAGCAGCGGCAGATCGCAGACGTCGGTGATGCGCCGCACGTCGGTGAGCACGTCATCCAGACCGGTGATGCCCAGATCCGGCACGCCGAGCGAACCGGCGGCCACTCCGCCACCGGACAGGTAGATCGCCTTGAAACCGGCGCGCTTGGCCAGCAGCGCGTGGTTGGCGTTGATCGCGCCGACCACTTGCAAAGGGTGCTCGCTGGCGACCGCATCGCGGAAACGCTGGCCGGGAGTGTTCGGGTTGGAACTCATGACTCACCTCGTTCAGTGGCTGTCTGGTTATGGGCGCCGTTCTGGTAATGACGGGCAATGTTGCGTTTCGAGGCGCCGATGTGGCGGCGCATCAACAATTCGGCGAGCTCGCCGTCACGGTCGGCGATGGCATCGAGAATCCGGTGGTGTTCGGCAAAGGCCTGACGCGGGCGGTTCGGCGTGGTGGAAAACTGGATGCGGTACATGCGCACCAGTTGGTACAACTCGCCGCAGAGCATTTGCGTCAGCGTGCGGTTGCCGCTGCCCTGGATGATCCGGTAATGGAAATCGAAATCGCCTTCCTGCTGGTAATAACCGACGCCGGCCTGGAACGCCGCGTCGCGCTCGTGGGTTTCCAGCACCCGGCGCAGTTCGTCGATTTCTTCGACGCTCATGCGCTCGGCGGCGAGCCGGCAGGCCATGCCTTCAAGGGATTCGCGGATTTCATAGAGTTCGAGCAGTTCGGCGTGGCTGAGCGACACTACCCGCGCGCCGACATGCGGCACCCGCACCAGCAGGCGCTGGCCTTCGAGGCGATGGATCGCCTCACGCAACGGCCCGCGACTGATGCCGTAGGTGCGCGCCAGCTCCGGCTCGGAGATCTTGCTGCCCGGCGCGATCTCGCCTTTGACGATGGCCGCCTGAATGCGCCGGAAGACGTTCTCCGAGAGCGTTTCCGAATCGTCGCCGCTGATGACCGGGGGATCGAGTTGATCCAGCATGATTGTCGACACCTTTAAATCCAATGCGGCAAAAACTAGCCAATCTGGCGCCATACGTCAAAGGATAAATATGGATTGTCGACAATCGTCTAATAACCCAATTAATAGAACGCTTCGATACCTGTGGAAGCGAGCCTGCTCGCTCCCACAGGGGAACCTCTCAGGGTTATGGACCGGCGTGGGCGCTGGCGCCATAAAACCACCGTGCTAGAATGCCGCCCGCATTTGCTGGCCATTTGTACGGCTTGTCATAAAAAGCTGCCAGGCACACGAAAGGTCTTGGGCAACTACTGCCAAAGGCCTGAACCGACCACGGAACGCTGCGCACCAGGATTTATGAGACTCAAGCCTTATCCCGCCTTTTTTGCCCTTTTCTGCCTGCCCGGCCTCGCCGCCGCGGGGGAAAAAACCGTGTACGGCCTCAACGAATATGCTTCGCTTGACGGCATCAATCTCGAAGTCGCGGCCAAACTCGACACCGGCGCGAAAACCGCCTCGCTGAGTGCCCGCGACATCAAACGCTTCAAACGCAACGGTGAATCCTGGGTACGTTTCTACCTGGCGATCGATGCCGCGCATTCGCACCCGATCGAACGGCCGCTGGCGCGGGTCAGCAAGATCAAGCGCCGCGCCGGCGACTACGACCCGGAAGAAGGCAAGAAGTACACCGCCCGTCCGGTGATCGAGCTGGATATCTGCATGGGTTCGGCAATGCGCAGCATCGAAGTGAACCTGACCGACCGAAGTGCGTTCCAATATCCGCTTTTGATCGGCTCCGAAGCGCTGAAACGCTTCGACGCGCTGGTCGACCCCAGTCTTAAATACGCTGCCGGCAAACCCGCCTGCACCATCGCCGCTCATACCGCCGAGTAATTTCCATGCGTTCTCTAACCTTCCACCTGAAAATCCTGATCGCCGTTCTGGTGCTGCTGGGCGTTTCGGTTACGGCCTATCAGATTTTCGTGCTCGGCATTCCGGTGACCGAAGACGCCACCGACGACTTGTGGAACATCGACGCCAAGGTCGAGTTCGTCGCCAGCACCAAGGATCCGGTGAAGATCCAGATGTTCGTGCCGCCGCTGAGCCGCGATTACGTCAGCCTCAACGAGAGCTTCATCTCCAATAATTACGGGGTTGCGGTCAACCGCGTCGACGGCAACCGCAAGGTGACCTGGTCGGCCCGCCGCGCCAAAGGCAATCAAACGCTGTATTACCGCCTGGTCCTGACCAAGCGTTACACCGCGGAAAAATCCAAGGTCAAAGGCCCGACGTTCCGTGACAGCATGGTCATCGAAGGCCCGGAAAAGATCGCTGCCGAAGCCCTGCTCGCGCCGATCCGCCAGCACTCGGCCGACGTCGAAACGTTCATCGGCGAAGCGATCAAACGCGTCAACAATCTCAATGACGACAATGTGAAGCTGCTGCTGGCCGGCGATCCATCGACCGCGCACAAAGCCAAAATCGTCGAGCTGCTGCTGTCCATCGCCCACGTGCCGGTGGAAAAAGTCCACACCATCCGCCTCGTCGCCGACCAGCCGCAAATGCCTGAATTGTGGCTGCGCAGCTTCAACGGCAACGACTGGCTGTACTTCAACCCGGAAACCGGCGAGCAAGGTCTGCCGACCGACCGCCTGCTGTGGTGGACCGGCGATGAGAACCTGATCACCGTCGACGGCGGCAAGAAAGCCAACGTGACCTTCAGCCTGAACAACAGCGAGATGAACGCGATTCGCCTGGCCAAGCTGACCGACGAAAACACCGACGCCAACTTCCTCGAATACTCGCTGTACGGCTTGCCGCTGCAGACCCAGCAGACGTTCATGATCATGGTGATGATCCCGATCGGCGTGCTGGTGATCCTCATCCTGCGCAACCTGATCGGCCTGCAGACCCTCGGCACGTTCACGCCGGTACTGATCGCCCTCGCCTTCCGCGAAACGCAACTGGGCTTCGGCATTCTGCTGTTCACGGTGATTACCGCGCTGGGGCTGTCGCTGCGCTCGTATCTGGAACACCTGAAGCTGCAAATGCTGCCGCGCCTGTCGGTGGTGCTGACGTTTGTCGTGGTGTTGATCGCGGCGATCAGTCTGTTCAGCCATAAACTGGGTCTGGAACGGGGCCTGTCGGTGGCGCTGTTCCCAATGGTGATTTTGACCATGACCATTGAACGTCTGTCGATCACCTGGGAAGAACGCGGTGCCAACCATGCGCTGAAAGTGGCGATCGGCACGCTGTTCGCCGCCTCCCTGGCGCACCTGATCATGACCGTGCCGGAGCTGGTGTACTTCGTGTTTACCTTCCCGGCGATCCTGCTGATTCTGGTCGGCTTCATGCTGGCGATGGGTCGTTATCGCGGCTACCGCCTGACCGAGCTGGTGCGTTTCAAGGCTTTCCTGAAGAAGGCTGACGCCTGATGTTCGGTTTCTGGAAAACCTGGAAGGCCCTCGAGGCACGCGGCATCATGGGCATCAATCGGCGTAACGCCGACTACGTGCTCAAGTACAACAAGCGCAGCCTCTACCCGATCGTCGACGACAAGATCCTCACCAAGGAGCGCGCCATCGCCGCCGGCATCCATGTGCCGGAGCTGTACGGGGTGATCTCCACCGAGAAGGAAATCGACAAGCTCGACGAGATCATCGGCGGGCGCAGCGACTTCGTGATCAAACCAGCCCAGGGCGCGGGTGGCGACGGCATCATCGTCATCGCCGACCGTTTCGAGGGCCGGTATCGTACGGTGTCGGGCAAGATCCTTGCCCACGAAGAGCTCGAGCACCACATTTCGAGCATCCTCACCGGCCTGTACTCGCTGGGCGGCCACCGTGACCGCGCGCTGATCGAATACCGCGTCACGCCGGACCAGATCTTCAAAAGCATCAGTTACGAAGGCGTGCCGGACATCCGCATCATCGTGCTGATGGGCTACCCGGTGATGGCCATGCTGCGCCTGCCAACCCGCCAGTCCGGCGGCAAGGCCAACCTGCACCAGGGCGCGATCGGCGTCGGTGTCGATTTGGCGACCGGCCTGACTCTGCGCGGCACCTGGCTGAACAACATCATCACCAAACACCCCGACACCACCAACGCGGTGGACGGTGTGCAACTGCCCTACTGGGACGGTTTCATGAAACTCGCCGCCGGCTGCTATGAGTTGTGCGGGCTGGGTTATATCGGCGTGGACATGGTGCTGGACCAGGAAAAGGGCCCGCTGATTCTTGAGCTGAATGCACGGCCGGGGCTGAACATCCAGATCGCCAATGATTGCGGGCTGACCTTGCGTACCCATGCGGTGGAAGCTCGGCTGGAAGAGCTGAAGGCGCGCGGCGTGGTGGAGTCGGTTGAAGAGCGGGTGGCGTTTACCCAGGAGATGTTTGGGCATATTCCGGCGGTCGAGGGCTGACAAGCCTAAAAGCCAAGGTCAAAGTCAAAGTCAAAAGCCCCTCATCGGAACGCCGCCCGCCTAGCCCTCTCCCGGAGGGAGAGGGGACTGGCCGTGGTGGGTGTGAGAGATACGCCGACCTGCAATATCGAGTCGAACTCAGGCTTTGAATAGCATGAAGATCGGCTCCCTTTTCCCCTCGCCCCCTTGGGGGAGAGGGCTGGGGTGAGGGGGAGGCTTTTGACTTTGATCTGGCAGCGCAGAGGACTACAATCCCCACCCCGCCGCCACGGCCGATCTACCCCGCCCATGTTGACCTGCTCCGTACACCCACTGCCCTACCGTGCCAATCCCGCCGACTACTTCACGGCCATCCGCAACGCGCCCGGTGCCGTGCTGCTCGACAGCGGCCGGCCGAGTGCCGAGCGTGGCCGCTTCGATTTGCTCAGCGCCTGGCCGCTGGAACAATTGGCGGTGTTGCCGGATGAAAGCGGTGCGCATTTTCTGCAGCGCCTGCGCGATAACCTCGACCGCTTGGGCGAGGCTGATTTGCCAGCGGGTTGCGAGTTGCCATTCGCCGGCGGTCTGATCGGTTACCTGAGCTACGACTTCGGTCGGCATCTGGAACACCTGCCAAATCAGGCCCAGGATGATCTGCAGTTGCCGGATGCGCGCTTCGGATTGTACGACTGGGCGTTGATCAGCGATCACCAGGCTCAAACCAGCCAATTGGTCTTTCACCCGTCCCTTGCCGACAGTGAACAGCAGCGCCTGATCAGATTGTTCACCCAGCCGGTGGTGAGCGCGTTGATCCCGTTCAAACTCAACCAGCCGATGACCGCCGACCTCTCGGCCGACGATTACCGTCAGGCGTTCGAGCGCATTCAGCAGTACATCCAGGCCGGCGACTGCTACCAGGTCAACTTCGCCCAGCGCTTTCGCGCGTCGTGCCAGGGTGATCCATGGCTGGCTTACTGCAAATTGCGCGAAGCCTGCCCGACACCGTTCTCCGGTTTCCAGAGCCTGGCCGATGGCGGCGCGGTGTTGAGCCTGTCACCGGAACGTTTCGTCAAAGTCAGCCAGCGTCAGGTCGAAACCCGCCCGATCAAAGGCACTCGCCCTCGCGGCCTGACGCCTGCCGAAGACGCCGCAAACGCCGCCGAACTGCTGGCCAGCCCCAAGGATCGTGCGGAAAACCTGATGATCGTCGACCTGCTGCGCAACGATCTCGGCCGCACCTGTCGCATCGGCTCGGTGCGAGTGCCAGAGCTGTTCAGCCTGGAAAGCTATCCGAATGTGCATCATCTGGTCAGCAGCGTGACCGGTGAACTGGCAGAGGATCGCGACGCACTGGACCTGATCGCCGGCAGCTTCCCCGGCGGCTCGATCACTGGCGCCCCGAAGATTCGTGCGATGCAGATCATCGACGAACTGGAGCCGACGCGGCGCGGCCTGTATTGCGGGTCGTTGCTGTATCTGGACGTGCGCGGCGAGATGGACAGCTCCATCGCCATTCGCAGTCTGTTGGTCAAGGATGGACAGGTGTGCTGCTGGGGCGGCGGCGGGATCGTCGCCGATTCGGACTGGCAGGCAGAGTATCAGGAGTCGATTACCAAGGTCCGGATTCTCCTCGATACCCTGCAGAACCTTTAAAAGCATCGCGAGCAGGCTCGCTCCCACATTTGGAATACATTTCCCCGTGGGAGCGAGCCTGCTCGCGAAAGCGCCCTCCCAAACGACTACAAGCTTAACTCTCTGTTAGAAGCCTTGAGAAATTCCTGCTTCAGCTCGGCAAATGTATGCACCGCCGGAAATTGTGGAAACTCGCGAATCACATTCTCCGGCGCATGAAACAGAATCCCGGCATCCGCCTCGCCCAGCATGCTCGTGTCGTTGTACGAATCCCCCGCCGCGATCACCCGGTAGTACAAGCTCTTGAACGCCAGCACCGACTGGCGCTTGGGATCTTTCTGACGCAACTGATAGCTGGTCACACGCCCGGTTTCGTCAGTAATCAGCCGATGGCAAAGCAGCGTCGGGAAACCGAGCTGGCGCATCAACGGCTGAGAGAACTCGTAGAACGTGTCCGACAGAATCACCACCTGAAAGCGCTCGCGCAGCCAGTCGACGAACTCCACCGCGCCGTCCAGCGGCTTGAGCGTGGCGATCACTTCCTGGATGTCCGACAGTTTCAGGCCGTGCTCATCGAGGATGCGCAAACGCTGCTTCATCAGCACGTCGTAGTCGGGAATGTCCCGGGTGGTGGCCTTGAGCGAGTCGATGCCGGTTTTCTCAGCAAACGCGATCCAGATTTCCGGTACCAGTACCCCTTCAAGATCCAGGCAAGCAATTTCCACAAGACACTCCCGTTTGTAGTGATTATTGAGTCGAGCGAGGCCGAACTCTAGCGACTCGACTGCCGACGCGCAACGCACGGCACGCCCCCGAGCCTTGCTGCTTTTTGTTACCATCGGTGCCATATAGAGCGCCCAGCGCCACCGACCTGTAGGAAGCCGCCCTGATGAGCCCAACGTTCGACGTCGTGGAACTCGCCACGACCTATGCCAACAAATCCGCACAAGACATCCTCAAGCTCGCCTTTGCCGAGTTCGGTGATGAGCTGTGGATATCTTTCAGCGGCGCCGAGGATGTGGTGCTGGTGGACATGGCCTGGAAGCTCAACAAGAACGTCAAGGTGTTCAGCCTCGATACCGGTCGCCTGCACCCGGAAACCTACCGCTTCATCGAGCAGGTGCGCGAGCACTACAAGATCGACATCGAAATCGTCTCGCCGGACCACGCGAAACTTGAACCGTTCGTGAAGGAAAAAGGCCTGTTCAGCTTCTACCGCGACGGCCACGGCGAATGCTGCGGCATCCGCAAGATCGAGCCGCTGCGGCGCAAGCTCGCCGGCGTCAAAGCCTGGGCCACCGGCCAGCGCCGCGATCAGAGCCCGGGCACGCGCAGTGCCGTCGCGGTATTGGAAATCGACACCGCGTTCTCCACCCCGGAACGCACTTTGTACAAGTTCAACCCTCTGGCGCAGATGACCAGCGAAGAAATCTGGGGCTACATCCGCATGCTCGAACTGCCTTACAACAGCCTGCACGAACGCGGCTTCATCAGCATCGGCTGCGAACCCTGCACCCGCCCGGTCCTGCCCAACCAGCACGAGCGCGAAGGTCGCTGGTGGTGGGAAGAAGCGACGCAGAAAGAATGCGGGTTGCATGCGGGGAATATCATCAGCAAGAGCAAGGCTTAGTCCTTAGCGACACTGATCTCCCTTGTAGGAGTGAGCCTGCTCGCGATAGCGGTGTGTCTGCCAAATATTCATAACAGACACACCGCTATCGCGAGCAGGCTCACTCCTACATTAAATCCCCAGCGACTCGAAAAATGTGTACACACAAATGTCACCATCGGTGCCATTTATGTGTGCACTTTTCGTTTTCACGCCCTGAAAAGTTACATCCCCGCTCAAATCCTCACCGCCACCTCCCAGTGCAAAAACTTCGTCAGAAAATAATTACCTGTGCAATCGGTCAGTTTTTACCGCCCGGTTTTCAGCCACTTATCGTCCGTCGATAACTTTTCGAAATCAGCAACGCTTCCAATAGACCCGCAACTGGCACAGATCTCGCTTTTATGCATACATGTTTTGTATACAAAACTGCAAAGCATGAATCCACTTTCGATCCGCAAGCCTGAAGCGCCCTATCCCGTACAGGCTGCAGATGCCCCGTAACCAGTGATGTTGTCACCGTCGCGACGAAGATATGTCGAGCCCGCCGGCTCATGCACAGTCATCGCGGCCTGAACATCAGGAGCCTGCCGGAATGCGTACAAGTCTCTCCAATAACATCGCGCTGAATCTGCCCTCCTCCACGCTTGATCAACCGTTGCCCGACGACGGACTGAGCGAGCCGCTGCAACTGAGCCCGCGTCTGCACAACAGCGACCTGGCGCCGACCAAGGTCGAAGGCCGGCGCTGGGGCAAATACAGCATTTTCGCGCTGTGGACGAATGACGTGCACAACATCGCCAACTACTCGTTCGCCATCGGCCTGTACGCGTTGGGTCTGGGCGGCTGGCAGATTCTGCTGTCGTTGGGGATCGGCGCGGCGCTGGTGTATTTCTTCATGAACCTGTCCGGTTACATGGGGCAGAAAACCGGGGTGCCGTTTCCGGTGATCAGCCGGATCAGTTTCGGCATTCACGGGGCGCAAATTCCTGCATTGATCAGGGCAGTTATCGCCATTGCCTGGTTCGGTATTCAGACGTACCTCGCCTCGGTGGTATTCCGCGTTTTGCTGACCGCCGTGCATCCCGGTTTCGCCGAGTACGATCACGACTCGATCCTTGGCCTGTCGAGTCTGGGCTGGGTGTGTTTCGTGGCGATCTGGCTGGTGCAACTGGCGATTCTTGCTTACGGCATGGAGATGGTGCGTCGATACGAAGCGTTTGCCGGTCCGGTGATTCTGCTGACCGTCGCTGCCCTCGCCGCCTGGATGTACCTCCAGGCCAACGCAACCATCGCCTGGTCGATCCGCGAACCGCTGACCGGTGCCGAAATGTGGCGCAATATCTTTGCCGGCGGCGCGTTGTGGCTGGCGATCTACGGCACGTTGATTCTGAATTTCTGCGATTTCGCCCGCTCTTCGCCGTGCCGCAAGACCATCAAGGTGGGAAATTTCTGGGGTTTGCCGGTGAATATTCTGCTGTTCGCCGCGATTACGGTCCTGCTCTGTGGCGCGCAATTTCAGATCAACGGGCGAATCATCGAAAGTCCGACCGAGATCATCGCTTCGATTCCCAACACCTTCTTTCTGGTACTCGGCTGCCTGGCGTTTCTGATCGTCACCGTGGCGGTGAACATCATGGCCAACTTCGTCGCGCCGGCCTTCGTACTGAGCAATCTGGCGCCGAAGTACCTGACCTTCCGCCGCGCCGGGTTGATCAGCGCGACCCTCGCGGTGCTGATCCTGCCGTGGAATCTCTACAACAGCCCGCTGGTGATCGTGTATTTCCTCTCCGGTCTCGGCGCCCTGCTGGGCCCGTTGTACGGGGTGATCATGGTCGACTACTGGCTGATCCGCAAAGGCAGGATCAACGTGCCGCAGCTCTACAGCGAAGCAGCCGATGGCGCTTATTACTACAGCCGTGGCGTCAATTTCCGCGCCGTGGCGGCGTTCATTCCTGCGGCGCTGATCGCCATTGTCCTGGCGCTGGTGCCAGGTTTCCACAGCGTCTCACCGTTTTCCTGGCTGATCGGCGCCGGGATCGCCGGGATGCTTTATCTGATCATCGCCCAACGTCAGCCGCACTACGCCGACGTCAGTGGCGAATCCATCGCCGTCGACAACGTCTGCCATTAATCCCTTCGCGGTCCGGTTTTCGGGCCGCACTACTGCCCGCAATAAGGATGTCCCCATGCGTATTCTCGTGGTCAACGTCAACACCACCGAATCCATCACCGAAGCCATCGCCCGCTCGGCGCAGGCTGTCGCTGCTCCCGGCACCGAAATCGTCGGCTTGACCCCGCATTTCGGCGCCGATTCGATTGAAGGCAACTTCGAAAGCTATCTTGCCGCCATTGCCGTAATGGACCGGGTGATGTCCTACGACCAGCCGTTCGACGCGGTGATTCAAGCCGGCTACGGCGAACACGGCCGCGAAGGCTTGCAGGAACTGCTCAACGTGCCAGTGGTGGACATCACCGATGCGGCGGCGAGCACGGCAATGTTTCTCGGCCACGCGTATTCGGTGGTGACCACACTGGACCGCACCGTGCCGCTGATCGAGGATCGTCTGAAACTGTCCGGTCTGTGGGATCGTTGCGCGTCGGTACGGGCCAGCGGTCTGGCCGTGCTGGAGCTGGAACACGAGCCGCAGCGTGCGCTGGAAGCCATCGTGCATCAGGCTGAATTGGCGGTGACCCAGGACAAGGCCGAGGTGATTTGCCTGGGTTGCGGGGGCATGGCCGGCCTCGATGAGCAGATTCGTCGGCGGACTGGAGTGCCAGTGGTGGATGGCGTGACAGCGGCGGTGACGATTGCCGAAGCGTTGGTGCGCTTGCGTTTGTCGACGTCCAAGGTGCGCACTTATGCGACGCCGCGGCCGAAGAACATTGTGGGCTGGCCGGGGCGGTTTGCCCGATAGACCGCGTTATCGTTCATCGCGAGCAGGCTCACTCCTACAGGGGAATGCGTTCCCTGTAGGAGTGAGCCTGCTCGCGATGGCAACGACTCGATTCAAAGCCCTGCTCAGATGGCACTGAACCGCCCCGCCAATCCCCGCTCCGCAAACTGCTCAATCACAAAATCGACAAACGCCCGAGTCTTGCCCGGCAACAATTTATGCTCGGCGTAGTAAATCGAAATATTGCCATCGTCGACAAACCAGTCCGGCAGCACCCGCTGTAACGTCCCCGCCTGCAGATACCCGACCGCAAACGGCATGCTCACCAGCGCAATCCCCAACCCTTGCATCGCCGTCGCACACGCCGCTTCGGAATCGCTCATGGTCATCCGCGCCTGCAGCGTCAGCGGACTGTGTTGCCGGTCGCGGTGAGTCAGTTGCCAGGACCGCACGCGCCCGGTTTGCGGCGAGCGAATCAGGATGCCGTCGTGCGGTTTGAGGTCGTCCGGATGAGTGATCGCCGGGTGCGCCGACAGATAGTCCTGTGACGCGACCAGCACCCGATGGGCCGGTGTCAGTTTGCGTGCGACCACGCCCTGAGGCAGTTCGAAACCACCGCCGATCGCCGCATCGAAGCCCTGGCCGATCAGATCGACCTGTCGATTATCGAAATGCCAGTCCGGGTTGATCGCCGGGTAACGCTGCAGAAACTCACCGAGCAACGGCACGATATACAGGCGCCCGAACACCGTGCCCATGCTGACTTTCAACGTCCCGGCCGGTTGCCCCCCGGCGCTGGCCAGATTCGCCACAGCATTCTGGATCGTTGTCAGGCTGGCGCTGACTTCGCTCAAAAACAGTTGCCCGGCCTCGGTCAGCGTCAGGCTGCGTGTACTACGCTGGAACAGCCGTACGCCGAGCCGCGCCTCCAGTTTCGCCACGCTCTTGCCGACTGCCGCCGGGGTCAGACTCAAGCGGCGCGCGGCTTCGGCGAAGCTGCCGACCTCGGCACTGCGCACGAAGCATTCGATACTGCTGAACGTTTCCATGATCACCACTATAAACTTCTGGTTTACACAGACTATAGCAATCAGGGTCTACACGGTGGTCGATGCGACGCCGATACTCGGCACCAACACCAAGGCATCCCGCCTTGAACATTTGGAGATCGAACATGACCACTCAACACCTCAGCGGCAAAGTCGCTCTGATCCAAGGCGGTTCGCGCGGCATCGGCGCAGCCATCGTCAACCGCCTGGCTGCTGAAGGCGCTGCTGTTGCCTTCACTTACGTCAGCTCCGCCGCCAAGGCCGAAGAACTGCAGAACAGCATCACCGCCAACGGCGGCAAAGCCCTGGCGATCAAGGCTGACAGCGCCGACGCCGAGGCCATCCGCCATGCCGTCAGCGCTACCGTCGAAGCCTTTGGGCGCCTCGACATTCTGGTCAACAACGCCGGCGTGCTGGCCATTGCGCCACTGGAAGACTTCAGTCTGGAAGATTTCGACCGGACGCTGGCGATCAACGTGCGCAGCGTGTTCATTGCTTCGCAGGAAGCAGCGAAGCACATGGGCGAAGGCGCGCGGATCATCAACATCGGCAGCACCAACGCCGACCGCATGCCCTTCGGCGGTGGCGGTGTGTATGCCATGAGCAAATCGGCGCTGGTCGGTCTGACCAAAGGCCTGGCTCGCGACCTCGGCCCGCGCGGCATTACCATCAACAATGTACAGCCCGGCCCGGTCGACACCGACATGAACCCGGCGCACGGTGACTTCGCCGACAGCCTGATCCCGTTGATGGCCGTTGGGCGTTACGGCACTGCCGCAGAAATCGCCGGTTTCGTCGCTTATCTGGCGGGGCCGGAAGCCGGTTACATCACTGGCGCCAGCCTGACCATCGACGGTGGTTTCGGCGCTTGATCTTACTGAGTCACCTGAAAGTAAAACGCCGCTGCTCCTTTTATAGAGCGGCGGCGTTTTTTATTTCAGATGTTCAGGCCCATTCCAGCATCGGCAAACCGAAAGCGCTCGGGGTGAAGCCTTTCAAGGTACGAAGAATCCCATCGGCGTGTGCGTATTTTTCATCGGGCATCGCGGCATCGGGGATCGCGATGGCGGTCATCCCGGCGGCTTTCGCGGCGGTCACGCCGAACGGTGAATCCTCGAACACCAGACAATCCTGCGGCGCGACGCCCAGACGTCGGGCGGCGGTGAGGAAGATATCCGGCGCCGGTTTCGCCGCGCCGACTTCCGGATCGTCGGCGGTGACAATGAAATCGAACAATGCGAACCAGTCGCGGTGCAGCGTGGTTTTCTGGCCGAACGACTGACGCGAGGAACTGGTGCCCACGGCGATCGGAATATTGTGCGCCTTGAGATGGCGGACCAATTCCTCTGCGCCCGGCATCGCTTGCGCCTTGGGGAAACGCTCACGCATCAACGGCTCGCGGATCTGCAGGAACTCTTCAGCGGTGATCGGCAGCTCCAGCGCCTGCACCACGTAGTTCGCCAGGTCATTGGCGCCACGGCCGATGATGTTCTGTTTGATGCTCCAGTCGAAGGTGCGCCCGTAGCGCCCGACAATCAGCGAAGTGACTTCGGTGTAGATGCCCTCGGTGTCCAGCAGCAAACCGTCCATATCGAAAATCACGGCCTTGATCGGGCCTAACGCCTTCAGCGGTGCATTCATCTCGGATCCGTTATCAATGACATCCCAGGCGGCGAAGACGCCGCTGCTCGGATCGGATTAAAGGGTTCAGCAGCATAGCGAGCCCGACAGACATTGAGCAACGGCCAATGTCCGCGAGGCGCTGAAACACTCGCGAAAAATTAGCGAAACATCCTACAGACACTGCCTACTTCCCCGACTTCTTTCTCGTTTGATCCCCCGCAAAGTCCTCGCACCCTTTTTGATGTGCGCGAGCGACTGCGAATGTTTGAACCTGATCGGCTCCTGGCCCTGAACAACAGCATCGGTTTGCTGGTGGTGGCCGCGCTCAATCCCGAGCAACCGGATTTCGAAGCCTTGATCGGCGAATTCCGCCTGTGCCTGAACAACTACGACGCCTGGGCCGAGCAGTTCTGGACCGGCACTGCGCTCGACATCGAGCAGGTGTTTACCGTCGGCAACGACGTGCGCCTCAGTGCGCCGATCACCTCGCGACAGCCGCTCAGTTCATCGGTGGTCATGTGCCCGGCCAGCGGGCCGCTGGCCCTGGTCCACCTGTTCGAAGCCGCGCGTTTTGTGCCGATCGGCAATACACCGGTGACGCTTGAACCGCTGCTCAGTGAGGTCGACGGCGGCCAGACGTTCGGCGAACCGCTGCGCCATACCATTGGCCCCAGCGGCATTCTGCAAATCACCGACTGCGAGCGGGGCCAGCGTTATCGCATCACCTTCTTTCCCGATGTTTCCACTGCGCAGGTGCGGGCGTTGTATGCCTCTTATGAAGGGGTTATCGGGGACCTGGAAGGCTGGTTGCGCGGCGAGTGGGCCGGGTTTCAGCCGCAGTGGACGGAGTTTTCCAGCGCCGGGTTTCTTGAGCGTTACGGGCAGTTGCAACGGGCCGACTGGCGCGGTTTCGAGAGCGCGCTCAACGGCGTTTGGGACGATATTAAACAGGTCTTCGCCCTCCTCGCCGACTTGCAGGTTAATAGCGAAAAACTCCTTGAGTACCTGTGCGACGTTGAGCTGGAGGCGTTGCTCGCAGCCTCCAGCGAGGCCATCGCCAACGCGCTGTTGATGCTTAGCGACGAGCCGCTGCTGTTCATTCATCTGGCCGCGTTTACCAGTTGGCTGAAGATGCTGCCGCCGCAGTACCTCGCCGAAGTGGTGGCCGAGGTGCGCGTCGAACTGCTGGTCAGTTTTCTGCTGATGCGCGTGGCCGGCGGTGCCGGTGTGTCGCTGCGTTTGAGCAGCAAGGTGCTGGACAAGGTCAAGTCGCCACGGGCGCGGCAATGGCTGTCGGCCTCGGCGCTGCGTCTGACGGAGCTGACGTCGACGCCGGGACTGAACAAGCATGCCAACGCGTTGAAACCGTTGATGTTGCATGCGCGTGAGGTGGCGCTGAAACCGGCGCCCTCCGTTCCGCTGAAGATTCGTCAGGCCGATTCGCAGGTACTGACCGTGCCGAATCCGGCGCCGATGGCACGGGCCAAATCTGGCGGCTCGACGCGGCTGGAGCGTCACCAGCCGCACGACGACTCCCCCGACCAAGCGAAAAACCCCAACGGCGACAGCGCCGATTGCGTACCGCTGACCTGCACCAATGGTTGCCCGGTGTCGATGGTTACCGGCGAAGAGCTGCTGACGCTGACCGACGCGGTGCTGGATGGTGTGCTGCCGTTTGAGTTCAGCCGTTTGTATCGCTCGAGCGCCGTCGAAATCGATATCGGCTTGGGGTTTGGCTGGAGCCATTCGCTGGCGCATCGGCTGGAGTTTGAGGGCGACTTTGTTGTTTGGGTCGACCATGAAAACCGTCGTATGCGGTTTCCTTTACCGAGCGCGACCCGGCCGGCGATTCACAACAGTCTGTCGCGGGCGGCGATTTTTCTGGGGGATGAACCGGAAGAGCTGATTCTGGCGCTGGCCGGGGAAGCGGCGCGGTTTTATCACTTTCGTGCCGGGCGGCTGACGGCGATCAGTGATGCGTATGGCAATCGGCTCTCGGTGCATCACGATCGGGCTGATCGGGTGCAGCGGCTGGATAACGGCGCCGGTCGTTCGCTGCTGTTGCGTTATGACCGGGCGCAACTGGTTAGCGTGGATTATCAGGTGTTTCGTGAAAGCGCCTGGCACACCGAACAAACGCTGGTCAGCTACCGCTTCGACGCTTATCAAAATCTGATCGAAGCCACCAACGCCGTCGGCGACAGCGAGCGTTACGACTACGACGACGCTCA